>CAMPGG010000250.1 GCA_946885335.1 uncultured Chitinophagaceae bacterium | reverse complement strand
TAATACAACAACCGGCAACCAGATCATCTTCCCAATTAAGGTTGATATTATTTTCTTTATCTATGATCAGGTTTAAAAAATTAAGAATATTCTTTCCATATAATTTGCTGGCATCGGAAGGCATGGTGGCCTGTAAATTTGAATTACCAATAATAGTTACCCCATTTTCAACAATGGTTTCATTGTTTCTTGTAAAAGTGGTATTACCTCCGGTTGCTGCAGCCAGGTCAATAATGATCGAGCCGTTCCGCATACTGCGCACCATTTCATCCGTTATCAGCAATGGCGCTTTTTTACCTGGAATTTGAGCCGTAGTGATCACGATATCAGACTTAGCGATGGTTTCAGCAATTTTTTCCTTCTGCTTTTGCAGAAATTCCTCTGATTGTTCAACCGCATAACCACCCGCTTTACTGGCATCAGCAGCACCTTCCACTTCTACAAATTTTGCACCCAAACTCATGACTTCTTCCTTCACAGCCGGACGTGTATCAAACACTTCCACAACAGCACCTAATCTTTTTGCGGTAGCTATGGCTTGCAAACCTGCAACGCCAGCGCCAATGATCATCATTTTTGCCGGGGCAATGCTGCCGGCTGCAGTCATGAACATGGGAAAGTAACGGGAATAAACATTCGCAGCTAATAATACAGCCTTATATCCAGCAATATTTGCCTGCGAACTCAATACATCCATGCTTTGAGCCCGGGTTGTACGGGGAAGCATATCCAAACTAAAAACTGTATTACCGGTTGATGCCCATTCAGCTAAATCATACGATTTATTTAATGGCTGGTAAACACCTATTAAAATTTTAGATTTCAATGTTGAAATTTCGCTGGTATCCAAAGGATGTATTGCCAGGATAATATCTGCTGATTGCAATATTTCGTCCCTGCTGGTCACTTTTGCACCTGCAGCAGTATAGGCTTCATTAGATGAAAAAGCTTTTACACCTGCATCCTCCTGCACATAAACCTGAATATTTTTTTTTAATAATGGAGGAACAGCATCGGCTAAAAGTGATATCCTTGTTTCGTAAGCTGGTTCTTTCAACAGGCCAATGATCATGGAATATTTTATTTGAAGTAAGTATTACAGCGGTAAGATATACAATTTTTTTAATTGGCCGGAATGACAAACATCATAGATTTCTCAGAATCTTATCATGAAATGTTGTTTAATTTTTATCTCCTTCCGGAAGAAAACGATGCCAATAAAAAAAAGATCAATGGTTAGCGTTACATTTTCATTAGCACAAATTATATCCCATGCTTCCTCCATTCCATTACTCCAATGAATATCATCAAAAATCAAAATGGTATCATTGTGTACATGATCCAATACCTGGTTAAAATAATTTATTGTAGGATCTTTTCGATGATTTCCATCTATAAATACAAGATCAACTGAAGGCCATTCTTTCAAAGCCGATGAAAGCGTGTCATCAAAATTCCCTTTAACCAGTTTGATATTATTTAACTGCAGATCCTTAAAATTTTTTAAAGCCTGGTCAGCAACTTCGCTTGCTCCTTCTAAAGTTACAATGGAGAAGTCTGCATTTGCCAATGCTAAATAAGATGTAGTAATTCCCAGCGATGTTCCGGCTTCAATTATATTTTTTGTATGATAATACCGGGCTAATCGAAATAATAACTGCCCGTATTTTGGAGGTTTGGCAGCATTCCTTGCTATTGAAGAAACAGTTCTTTGGAAAGAGTTACTGATCTGCGATCCGGCTCCCAGGTCTTCAACTTGTAATTTTTGTTGATTTTTTAAAAGCGATGTCCTCAATTCTTCAACCTTAGCATAAGCAGCGTATGGCTTATTATCATTCAGTACATTTTTTATAAAGTCGAACACAAAAGGCGAATGAATACCATGACCCTTACCGTTAGACGCCTGAATCCTATAGCGTAAATATTTAAACCCAAATTGAAGCTTTGCATAAAAGGTCATGGCCAGGAGATAATTTACTCAGGAATGCTTTTTCTCCCAAACCTGGAAAGATAAGGCGTATTCATTTTTCTCATCAGCTTCCATATTTTTTTCAGAGATCAAATGCCATTCTTCTTTTTTTAATTCGGGGAAAAATACATCACCTTCAATATTTGCATGAACCCTGGTTAAGTAGATCCTTTGAGCCTGGTTCATCGTTGTATTAAATAATTCAGCACCACCGATAATGAAAAGTTCTTTTACATCATTTGATTCAGCAGCTTTGACAGCATCATCCAAATTACTGACTACCGTTGCACCATCGGCTTTATAATCTTTGTTTCGTGTAACCACAATATTGTGCCTGCCCGGTAAAGGCTTTCCGATAGATTCGAAAGTTTTTCGACCCATAATAATTGGCAAAGCCCAGGTGGTATTTTTAAAATATTTTAAGTCTGCAGGCAAATGCCAGGGCAGGCGATTATCTTTCCCGATTACATTATTTTCTGAAGTAGCGACAATGATACTGGTTATCATGAATTGTATTGTAGATAGATGAAACAGGTATTCAAAATTAAACAGCCACCGGTGCTTTTATAGGAGGGTGATGCTGGTAATTTTCCAGTGTAAAATCTTCAAATTTAAAATCAAATATATTTTTAACTGCAGGATTTAATTTCATTTGTGGTAAAGGAAACGGCTTCCGGCTTAATTGCAAACGAGCCTGTTCAAGATGATTATTGTATAAGTGAACATCACCAAAAGTATGGACAAATTCACCGGGTTCCAGGTTACAAACCTGGGCTATCATCAGCGTTAAAAGTGCATAAGAAGCTATATTAAAAGGAACGCCTAAAAAAACATCTGCCGAACGCTGGTATAACTGGCAACTTAGTTTTCCATCCGCTACATAAAACTGGAATAATGCATGGCATGGCATCAAAGCCATTTCTGGCAGATCGCCCACATTCCATGCACTGATAATTAACCGGCGGCTGTCAGGATTCGAATTAATTTGTGCAATCAATTCGCTCACCTGGTCTATTTGCTTTCCGCTAGTGGATTGCCAGCTTCTCCATTGCTTACCATAAACCGGGCCCAGCTCTCCATTTTCATCAGCCCATTCATCCCAAATACTTACTCCATTTTCTTTTAGATAACGGATATTGGTTTCACCTTTTAAAAACCATAACAATTCATGAATGATACTTTTAAGATGTAGTTTTTTAGTAGTTACCATGGGAAAACCTTCCTGGAGATCAAATCGCATTTGGTAACCAAAGCAGCTAAGTGTTCCCGTACCGGTGCGGTCCTGTTTTTTTATTCCTTTTTGTAAAATATGTTCTAAAAGTTGAAGGTATTGTTGCATAGCCGCAAGATAGAAATTCAAAACCTGATTAATCAAAATTTAGAAAAAATGTGCGTAAGGTGTGCAAATTGTAAAGGATGTCAACAATATTTTTGCAAAAAATCGGTTATGAAAATAACCCGAACCTTTTTTAATTAAATTTATTCTTAACCTTATATGAAGAACATTCTCAGTGTTTATCGGGAGTATTTCCAGGTTGATAACCACGTTCCGGATCGAACCCTATTTTATCATTTCCTGGTTTTTTTGCTTTTTTTATTCATTTTAGGATTTACGGTAAGCCAGGTGATCATTTATCTCGCAAACTAAAAAAAGAGGCAACCATTGGCTGCCTCAAATTTGGGTGATGTGTTTTAATCTTTTGGATAATCTCTTAATTCTTAACTTTTTTGCCTTCCTTTTTTACTTTCGTTTTATCTTTTTCGGCCTTTAACTTTTCATCACCACTTTTAATCTTCAATTCCTCATCATCAATTTTTACCTTAGTGCTATCCTGTTTTATCTTAGCCTCACCATCTTCCAAATCATGTTTTATCTTTTGATCACCATCTTTTAATTTAAATTCTTCACCATCAATTTTTAGCTTGCGGTCACCGTCTTTTATCTTTAATTCGTCACCATCAATCTTCACTTTACTTTCATCTAACCTATACCGGCCATTTTCATCTTTCAGAATAAAATTATTTACAACAAATTGTCCGCGACCATAAACTGTATCCCAATTTGAAGTATTGATATAAAACTCCAAAGGAGTTCGGGTCGCTTTATTTATGGTCATATGCTTTTCGGTATCATACCAAATTTCAATCGGTTGACCTGTGTAAATATCAACATACCTGGGTTTTTCAGGTAATGTATCTGAACGCAATGAATTTATGGACCAGGCATTTGTTGCCAGGTGATTATTAAGATCCTGGTTGCGAAAAATAAGCATGTATAAAGCCACCAGGCCCATAATGCTAAAAATGGGAAATTTCATAGTGTAAGTTTTAATCTTTATTTTTTATTAATTGTCAGACTTGATTTTAGTCTCACCATCTTCTACTTTCATTTTACCATCATCTGTTTTAATCTTCATTTCATCATCATCAGATTTTATTTTTCCATCATCTGTTTTCATTTTCCACTCTCCATCTTCCATCTTAAACTTCATGCCATCCTTTTTAATTTTCAATTCGTCACCATCTCTTTTTACTTTAGTATCATCCAAAGTCCAGTTACCAGTGTTTGTTTTGATAACATGATGATTCACTATATAACCAGGGCCATAAATTGTGTCCCTTGTTGTTGTATTTACATATAATTCTACCGGTTGATTATTTGCTTTATTGAGTGCCCGGTTATTTTCACTATCCCAAACCAATTCGACCGGCTGGTTTGTGTTTAAATCAATGTAGTTTGATGATGTATGCATTGCACCGTCCATTTCAGAACCACCATTGGGATCGTTACCATTTGTTACTTCAGTAGATTCCGAATCCACCGTTTCAGTAGTTGCGGAGTCATTATTACAAGCTTGAAAAGTTAAGCCGAGTATTGCCAGGCTATAGATAATTTTCATTTTCATGTTATACATTTTTTGATGTAGCCATAGCCCAGCAATAAACATTCCCTCCTAGGAAAAAATCATTTTTAGATTTTTTAGCAATTTTGAATTACTTAAAGAGGAAAAACTTCTACACTAATTATAAAAGCTGGAAATATTAAGCGCTATCATTTTCTGGCCCATGATACAATCCAGGTAACTGAAAAATAAAATCCAATAAACAGATAAATGATAATTTTTGAAAGAAAGCCTGGATAAGGGGAGTAATTTTTAATTTTTCCAGGATCCCTAAGACTAAAAATGAAGACTATATTATAAAAAAGAAACCGGGA
>CAMPGG010000249.1 GCA_946885335.1 uncultured Chitinophagaceae bacterium | reverse complement strand
TGGATGCTGCTTCCCATGATCATTATGCAGATGGGAATTTTTCGTGATTACTGGGGTGACTTTACTGATAATGCATGGTCAGTACATGTACATTACTGGACCGGAACAGTATGGTATCTCTTTCTCATCACCCAACCCTATTTCGCTACACATGGACAAATTGCAAAACACAGAACCTATGGCATTATTGGCATGTTCATAGCAGGGGCGGTCTGCTTTACAGCTTTAAGTATGATGAACCGTGATTTGGTGTCCGCAGAAAGAGCTGTGTTAGAGCCTGAACGGTTTGGTCCGTTTCAGCCCTGGTTCTTTTTTGGCGTGGCTGCAATAGAGATCGTGATGATGACGGCTTTTGGTTTTGCCATACTTAAAAGTATACTGGAAAGAAAAAAATTTGAAAGCCATGCATGGTGGTTGATTTCTACTGTTTTCATTATCATGATGCCTGCATTGGGACGTGGAATTCAAAATTTATATATTGGAATGAACATAGCTTCCTTCCCCAATATCGACATCATGATCCCATTATTTATTTCGCAGGTAATCATAATCGTTATGTTATTGGCCGGTGCATGGAAATATAATAAGCTCACCCATCCAGCTACTTTCCTTGCAGTGGGTGTAAATATTTTTTGCTTTTTTTTAGAGTCCCTTGGAAGATCAGAAAGTGTTCAGCACTTTTTAAAAATGATCATTAAGGGTTGATATCAATACCCTTGCTCATCACATGATCATGTGACCTAATTAATAAATCACTGACCGAACTTTAATTCAGTATCCAGGATTCATTTTTTCATTCCTCATAATAAACTCAATATATCAGTAACGGGTATCTCCATTTATTTCTATTTAACGCTTTAATATCTAATCAAAACTATTAACCATGAAACATTTTTCCTTTGTAATTCTTGCTATGATTATTTTTATGGTTGGTTATTCGCAGCCTCCCACCTGGAGCCGATCGAATGCAGCATCTGTACCCCAGGCTGCCTGGAAAGGCCGGACCACTCCTAAAAAATTTGAGATCTTTAAACTGAATCAAACAGCCATGGCTGCAAGGTTAAGCCAGGCGCCATCTGAAAAATCAGTCAGCGTCGCCAAATCCGGGTTAACGATTGAACTGCCGGATGCTGATGGCAAGCTGCACACATTCTCCATTGTTTCAGCACCCGTAGCGGCCCCTGGTTTATTAAAAAAACTAAATGGTGCACAGTCCTTTTCCGGGCAGTCTACAACAGATCCCAATACGGTTACCAGGTTTTCCATATCCAAACTTGGGCTGAACGCCATTATCAGTTCTCCCGGGAAACCTACTGTTTATATCCGCAGCCTGGAATCCAAAACAGGTATGCATATTATTTTTACGGATGACGGTACTGACCCGGAGAGTTTTAGCTGTACCACCGGCGATGGTACAGCAACATTATTAAAAAGCCTGAGCCCGTTATCCGCTTTAGCAGATGCAAATAATGGAAATGACGGGAACCTCCGCATATTCCGGCTGGCCATTGCGGCAAGCGGCACGTTTAGCAACGAGTACGATGATGATGCCGCAAATGACGATGGTGATGCAACCAGGATTGCCGCGGTACTTGCTTACCAACTCATGTGGGTAACAGATGCCAATCTTTATTTGGAGCGGGATTTTGGAATAAGACTGGAAATGATTGCAGATAACGACAGACTTATTTACCTGGACAGCGGAGATGATCCCTTTTCCAGTGATTTAAATAATGAAACCCAAACTACGATTGACACAGAAATAGGTACAGACAATTATGATATCGGTCATTTAATGAACTATGATGCTGGCAACAATGCCGGTAATGCAGGCGATATTGGATCTATCTGCAAAGCATCCACTAAAGGAAGTGGTTATACAACCCGGAGTAACTGGGACAATTTTGACGGGTATGCAGCCATCATGTTCACCCATGAACTTGGCCATCAATGTGGCGCCAACCATACTTTTACACACGATAAGGATAATGACATTGCCCAGATGGAACCGGGCAGCGGATCCACCATCATGAGTTATGGAGGTAACGGTAAAGCATCTGCTGAATTTGTCATTGAATTAAGAAGTAAATACTTTCATGCCATTAGCATACAACAGGTAAGATCTTACCTGGCATCTGTATCCTGCGGAGATATCATTGATGCAGGTAATACTGCCCCAACTGCTGATGCAGGTCCTGATTTTACCATTCCTAAAAGCACCGCTTTTACGCTTAAGGGAAATGCTTCGGATGCAGAGAGTGATGCACTGACTTTTACCTGGGAACAGATGGATAAAGTGACTGAAGCTGACGGGTTTCCATTTTATATAGATGATGATAATACTTATGGTCCTTCATTCAGGAGCAGGCTTCCATCATCATCTATGGACCGGGTGCTGCCAGCGGATGGTGTTTCAGATCCATGGGAGATTTTGTCTTCTGTACCCCGAACGTTTAAATTCAGGTTTACGGTCAGGGATAATAAAGTTGTGGGAGCGCAGACAAATTCAGATGATGTTGTCATTACCGTTGCGGATGCCGGACCGCTTGCCATTACTTTTCCAAATGGCGGGGAATCTTTTTGCAGGGGCAACCAAACAATAACATGGAATGTGAATGGTACCGATGCAGATGGCCTGGCACCCAATGTAAAAATTCTTTTATCCAGCGATGGCGGATTGACTTTCCCGGTCGTCATTGCAGCTTCCACACCAAATGATGGATCATTTACTTATGATTTTCCATGTACCGTAAATACACAGGCAAGGATAAAAATTGAAGCTGATGGTAATATCTTTTTCGATGTAAGCGATGGCAATTTTACCTACGGCGATGGAACCAAACCCACATTCACCGTACCAGCCGATATCACCATTTATAAAGATGAAAACTGTAATTATGATGCATTACCATCTGTTACCGGCAATGTATCTAACGTGAATGATAATTGCGATACCGACCCGGATATTTCGCATACAGATAATGTGGTAGCCGGTAGTTGTGTGGGCGAAACAATTATCACCCGCACCTGGACAGTGACAGATGATTGCGGTAATGCAACAAACATTGATCAAACCATTACAGTAAGGGATAACATTGCGCCAACATTTACCGTTCCCGGACCTGTTACAATATATAAGGATGAAAACTGTGAATATGATGCAAACCCGGATATCACCGGAAATCCAACTAATGTAAATGATAATTGCGATCCTTCACCGGGTATAACTTATACCGATGTTGCAGTACCTGGAAGTTGTATGGGTGAAGAAATTATTACACGAACCTGGAAGGTAACAGACGATTGTGGAAATTCCACCGAACTGGAACAAACAATAACGGCGGAAGACAATACCCCGCCGGAGATTACAAATATTGTTGCCACACCCAATTCATTATGGCCTCCTAATCATAAAATGAAAGAAGTAGTGATCAATTATGATGTGGCTGACAATTGTTCTGATGCGGCGCATATTACCACAACATTATCTATCGAAAGTAATGAACCTGTAAATGGTACCGGTGATGGTGATACTGAACCGGTAGATTATGAAGTGATCGATAATCATACGGTCCTGCTGCGTGCAGAACGTGCGGGAACGGGTGATGGCAGAATTTATACCATAACCATCACTTCCACTGACGATTGTGGAAATACATCATCTGAAACCACGGAAGTTTATGTTGCACATAATATAACTGCTCCTCTCGCAGGCTCTGCTTTCAAATCAGGCAGCACAGTCAATTTAAGCGGCGTATTCCAGGATTTGCCTGGCAAACAACATACGGCCCGTTGGATAATTGATGAAACCAGTACAATAAGCGGAACGGTTACCAGCGAACCACAAGGACGTAAAAACGGAACGGTAACCGGCAATTACAGGTTTAAGGAGCCTGGTGTTTATAAATTGAAAATGGAGGTAATTGACCAGGAAGGCAATGTTTCTTATGCAACCACTTCGGGCGACCAGGAAGCTACTATTGTCATTTATGACCCGAGTTCAGGTAATGCTTTTGGCGGAGGTTGGTTTAATTCTCCTGCAGGCGCCTTAAAGTCTAACCCTGCACTTACCGGAAAAGCAAGCTTTGGTTTTGAGGTTCATTATTTCAAAAAAGCATCATTGCCAAAAGGTGAAACCAGGTTTGAAATGAAGGTGGGTGATTTTGAATTCACAGCACTCAATTATGAATACATGTCTATTAATGGTAACAGGGCACAAATGAAAGGATCTGGCAGAATTACAGGAATGCAGAGTGGCGTCAGCTTTATACTTACTGTTATTGATAATGGAGATGCCGATTATGTACGTATGAAGATCTTTAATAAAAATACAGGAGAGGTATATTATGATAATGAACCGGGTAAAAGTGAAGCTGCAGACCCGTCTACAATTACAGGTGTAAACAGCGTGGTAAAAATCATAAACAGCGAGCCAAGAAGACAAACCAATATGCAGGAAATGGTGTCCGTTGAGCAACTCGATCTAACTGTAACGGCTAGGCCAAATCCAAGTTCATCATCCTTTGCAGTAAGGGTTAATGCACCACAGGATAAAGGTGCTGTATTATTGCGGGTGATGGATATTAATGGAAAAGTTATAGAACAGCACACGGTAGCTGCAGGCAGTACCCTGGTGATTGGAAGCTCGTGGAAACCGGGAACTTATATTTTGGAAATACAACAAAACGGTTCAAGGAAAACATCTAAGCTGATCAAGTATTAGTGTCAAGTTAGCGTTTAAAAAAAGCCGCATCATCCCTGGTGCGGCTTTTTTGTAGCCATATTATCGGCTGAATAAAATGAAAGACTCCCCTGCCCTCCTGTTCATACTATTCATTTCCCCGGCTCATTATATTTTTTGGTAAGGAATTATTTCTATGAATCAGCCATACAAAAAATGTCTTTAACCCATTAGCGTGAAAACACGGTATGACCGGTAGAAGTTTGTGTTTATTTTGCTGGTTGAGTTCGTGTACTGAGCTGGACATTTTGACCCATGGATGTTTCAATGTATTTTGTCTGTGTTATGTATCGGCTTTTAAAAGCCTGGCCATATGATATCAGTTTCATGTAACTGGGGTGCACGGAGTGTGTGAAAATCATTCTTACAATATTAAGCCGAATTGTATTTACGCTACTTTTCAGGCAGCCGCGTTTTTTTAGATAACTAAAAGAGAAAGAATGAGTTGGAAATATTGTAAACCCAAAACGAGTAGCGTATATTAGCGTAA
>CAMPGG010000248.1 GCA_946885335.1 uncultured Chitinophagaceae bacterium | reverse complement strand
ATTCCGGTTTGCTTTACCAGGATTGACTTGTTAGTGGTATAAGTTTTTTCAAACTGGCTGATCATATAAGATGCCAATGCACGGTTTTGTAAATCAAACGTTTTATTCTTACGGGAAACAACAACTTCAATACCATTCTTTTTCTCATTTATTTTTCCATCGGCCATTGGTCCGGCAGCGCCAACATGCAATGAGATAAACAGGTCGGCTTTTCTTTTTTCAGCTATTTCCGTGCGGCTTTGCAATGGAATACTTTCATCAGATTCTCTTGTCAGTACAATTTCAATGTTAGGGTCCTGGTTCATTGCAGCTACTGCCTTTGCCAGTTCAAGATTGATATCTTTTTCAAATGAATTTGTAGCATTGGCGCCATTGTCCTCTCCACCATGTCCTGCATCTATGACCACTGTAATTTTTTCACCTGGTAATAATACTGGCAATGCTTCTTTGCTTTGATAAGTAAATGCAAAAAGGGTTATGACTAATGCGCAAACAGGCAGTACCATAATTTTTCGCAGGTACTGGTAACCGGGTTTTGAAGAAGTGGTGATCATAGCGATGCGTCTTTTTATTTGTGTATGAAAAAATGGGTTTACAATTTTGTGTTCGGTATCAAATGCCTGCATGAGTAACAGTTCTGCATATGCTCCTTTAGAGAAATGTTGAACAGCAAATTCATCTGCCAGGAATTCATGAATGGTTTTTAGTTCTTTTTTCACCAGGTAAAAAAATGGATTGAACCAGCATAAAACCGTTAGCCATTCCATGAACATAATATCAAAACTGTGTTTTTGCTGAATATGGAACCATTCGTGCCGGAATATTTGTTGTCCTTTTTCACTCTGCACTTCAATTTTTTTATTCCAGAACAGCCAGCTAAAAAAAGAAAAGGGTGTACCGGGTTCCGTTGTTTTTATGAATTGAATGTTTTCAATGCGTGCAGAAGGATACTGGTACCTTAAACGGATAATTCTCTTCAGCGCAATGACCAGCCTTACAAGAATAATCAACGTAACCAGTACATAAACGCCGATGCTTATATTTTGCCAGGTAAATAATTGCTGCCAGCTAAAATTGTTCTCAGTTACAATAACTTCTTCCTGTCCATTTATTATTTGCATGGAACGATACAGGATAGAAGCATCTGCTTCTTCACTTGTAAAATATAAGGGGATCTTTAAAAATGGGATCAATAAACTGATAACCGTTGCACCTAATAAATAGAAGCGATTGTAACGGTGAAATTTATTATTACGCAGAAAGAAATGGTAATAACAGTATAATAAGCCTGAAGTAATTATGATTTGAAATATGGCAATAAAAATTACTTTCATTTGAAATAATTAAATGTTTTTAAGATTTTTATTCCCTACTATAAATCTTTAGAAACTACAAATGTTACCGGCTGTTTTTTAATGGCTTTTATTTTTTCCCCATTTTGTTCGGCGGGTACCCATTTAGGACCTTTTTTAATTAACTCAAGAACTTCTTCCTCCATCCCAAATCCATGATTCGTTAATGCTTTTACATTACTGATAAAACCATCTACGCCTACAACAAATTCAACTTCTACTGTATACGTTCCTTCAGGAGCCCCATTGTCAACAGGAATATTAGCATTGAGCTGCTTTTCAAGATATTTACGCCATTGAATTTGACCTCCTCGAAATGAAGGTTCATTTTTGGCTTGTTCAATCGTTAATTTATTCTCCTGGTCTGAGGAATTGGTATGAGTGGATACATCAATTTTTGTTGCTTCTTCATTCTCCATTGCATCTTTTGATGTACAATTAATTACTATCATACTTATTACAATAGCGATAATTGGTAAAACCATTATTTTACGAATAAATGTATGGCCAGGTTGTGTTGATTTAGTGATCATGGCAATGCGTCTTTTAATTTGGTTGTGAAAAAAAGGATTGATAAGCTTTTGATTTGTCTTTAAAACCTGCATCAGCAACAATTCTGCATATTCTCCTTTATTTTGTTGATTAGATGCATATTGATCGGCGAGAAATTCATGAATAACTTTTATTTCCTTTTTAATAATATAGAAGAAGGGATTTACCCAATAAAAAATAGATAATAATTCAAGGAAGATTATATCCAAGCTATGTTTTTGCTGAATATGGAATAACTCATGCTTTAATATCTTTTGCCCGCTTGATGTATTAAGGGGAATATTTTCGTTCCAGAATAACCAATGGAAAAATGAAAAAGGGGTACCATCTTCATTTGTGTTTACAAATAAAACACGGTCCATTTTTTTTGAATGATATTTAGCAAGGAGTCTTTTAAGTTTAAACAATGAAAAGGAAAATCGAAATAAAAGGACTACTGTAATAAGAAAGTAAAAAATATTTAATAGCAAATTCAAGGCTATAGCCGGGGATAAAGTTTGATTGATATTATCACCTACGCGAACAACTGAAAGAACCTGGTAAATAGCGGGAATATCTGCCTCTGATTTAAAATAGAAGGTGAAATCAAGAAATGGTAAAATTAAACTGACGACCGTTGCACCTAATAAATAGAAGCGATTGTAACGGTGAAATTTATTATTACGCAGAAAGAAGTGGTAATAACAATAAAGTAAGCCTGAGATAATTATAACCTGCAGGAAGTAGAACAGGATCTCTTTCATTTCTTTGCGTTTTGCTGTTTCTTGATTTGTTCCAGTAAAGTTTCCAGTTCTTCAATGCTGATATTGTTTTCTTTCACCATAAATGAAACAACATTGCTGAACGAGCCGCCGAAATATCCTTTCATCATTTGCTTCATGGTCTTCTTTGAATATTCCGTTTTTTTCACCAGCGGGTAATATTCATGGTTACGACCCACTACATGAATGCCTGCAAAATTTTTTTCCACTAATATTTTCAAAATGGTGGCTACCGTATTCTGGTGGGGCTTAGGTGCCGGCAATGCGTCCATGATATCGCGGATAAATCCTTTTTCAATTTTCCACAATACCTGCATTAATTGTTCTTCTGCCTTTGTAAGGGTTTTCATGTTTTTTTGACTTGAGAAGTTGAAAGTATAACTAATATTTTAGTTTAACAACTAATTATTTAGTTTTAGAAATATTTTTTTGCAGGATTGAAAGGAGATTTCCTTTTTGCCCCATTTTAACGGGGGTTTGACTTCAATTCCGTTATTTTGCATCAAACTTTTAAAATAAACATGGCTGAAGCAATTATAGAGTTGAGAAATGTAAGCATTTTCCAGGGCGAAAACCTGATTTTACAGGATGTAAACCTGGTGGTTAATAAAGGAGAGTTTGTATACCTGGTAGGAAAAACAGGAACCGGTAAATCAAGCTTATTAAAAACGCTTTATGGCGAATTACCATTAAAAGAAGGCGAGGGCACCATTGCCGGCTATAATCTGCGTGAACTTACCTGGCGCAAAATTCCTTACCTGCGCCGAACACTGGGCGTGGTATTCCAGGATTTTCAATTATTGACTGACAGGAACATCAATGAGAATTTAAAATTTGTAATGCGTGCCACCGGTTGGACCAATGCCAAACTGATGGATGATAAAATCATTGATGTATTGGATAAAGTGGGTTTAAAATCAAAAGGGTTTAAAATGCCGCATGAATTAAGCGGTGGCGAGCAGCAAAGAGTTGATATTGCCCGTGCATTATTAAACTCTCCAAAGTTGATACTGGCTGATGAACCTACAGGAAATCTTGATCCCGAAACTTCAGACGAGATCATGCAATTGCTTTTCCAGATCTCCAAAGAATTCAACACGGCTATTGTTATGGCAACGCATGATTACATGGTTATTAATAAATACCCGGCAAGAGTTGTTCGTACGGAACGCGGCCAGGTGATTGATAATGCTACCATAACAATGCTATAATCGTTTCTGCATTGTTTATATTGTCGTAATGATGCTGCAGAATTTTTTTACGTAATAAAATTTCTTCTTCTGCAAATGGCTGGCGATACAATTGCATTATGATTGAAGCCATTGCTTCTGCATTCGCAGCGATATGGCAGGCAGGTTCTACTTCGGATCCGGATACTGCGGCTTCATTAACAACACAATGCCGGCCGGCAAAAATAGCCTGCAACACTTTTAATTTTACGCCTGTAGTATTGAAAGAAGGAATTACATTGATCTGTGCTTTCTGAACTAATTCTTCCATTTCCGTTCCGGATGGATCTGCAACCAGGCAGGCATTTTCATACATATGAACCAGCTTCTGCAATTTTTCGGTAGGATTTTTTCCTGCAATAACCAATGGGATATTTATTTTGGTAAACACCTTTTGTAATAACCAGGTTGCCGCTTTTTCATTTTCAGCAACAGCAAGATTCCCGTGGTAAAGACAAAAATTACCAATGCCTTCCTGTGATTCCACCTTGGTATAAGGAATAAATGCCGGCAGGTGAATCGTGTTTTTGAGATGATACTGGTTATTAAAAACTGATACGTCTTTTTCACAAATGGCTGCATACAGGCAATTTTCGGGTAAGGATTGCTGGTAGGTATGTAGCAACCTTCCTTCGTTCCTGTAATACATTTTCTTTAAAAATCGAAGTTCAGCATCTGCCAGTTGTTTATAATAAGCACTTTCATCGTTGTGCAACCGTACCAGGATTTTTCTGTTAGTGGGCTGCAGGTAACGAACAACTCCTGAACAATGAATGCCTTCCAGCAAAACGGGATGGTTATCCTTATTCAGGTTTTCAATCAGCGTATTATTTATTCTTGATGAAACGATGTAAGGCAAATCGAATGAAAAGCTTTTATGCCCGGTTTTGCGTTCATAAATATGGATCGATTCGCAATAACCATTTAATTCATTTGGGTTACCACGCAGGTTATAACAGAAATAGTGCAGGTGGATTTTGATGCCCAGTTCATGGAGGGTTTTGATCTTATAAAACATATCAACGGCCCCGCCATAATCCGGTGGAAATGGTACATCGAGACAAACAATATGAAGGTGTTTATTTTTCAAAAGTTGATGCATAAATATCCAAAAGCTTTTTTTCTTCCTGTTGCCAGTTTAAAAAAGCCCGTGCTTTTAAACAGTTTTCTTGTAATTGTTTATATAAAACATCATTAGTGAGCAGATTGTTTATAGCTCTCGCAATTGTTTCAGGTTTAAGGTCATTGATCAGCAGGGCCACCTGGTAAGTATCATTGATTCTTTTATATTCCGGGTAGTTCATACAAACCTGTGGCAAACCGGCATGGATATAATCAAAAAACTTATT
>CAMPGG010000247.1 GCA_946885335.1 uncultured Chitinophagaceae bacterium | reverse complement strand
TTTAACAGGTTAATGATTGATTCCCTGCTTTGCTTATCATTAAATGGCGTTAGCTTCATTTTAAAAGAATTTTAGCAGCAGCCACTGCCTGGTTCACAACAATTACGGTCATCCTTAGCCGGTTTTTTACCATATACTGTTATGCTGTAAATACCTGTATCCTTTTGTACGGTACTTACTGCTTCTTCTGAAAGATATTGGCTTAAAATTTCATCCGGAATGGTGATCTTTTTCTCTTTCTGCACTTTAATATCTTCAAATCCACTTTCTTCAATAATAGCCAGGTAATCTTTTTTTTGAATGGCACCTGATACACAACCTGCATACATTTCTGCAGCCTGTTTCAGGTCATTGGGTAATTCACCTTCCAATACGATATCTGAAATGGAAAAATGTGCACCAGGTTTAAGTACCCTGTATATTTCACTAAAGACTTTGTGTTTATTGGGAACCAGGTTAAGCACACAATTACTCAAAATAACATCTGCCTTATTTGAGGTAACAGGCATACTTTCAATATCGCCCTGCCTGAATTCAACATTATTAAATCCTGTTTTTTCCGCATTCTCCCTTGCTTTATTGATCATGCTTTCTGTGAAATCTATTCCGATCACTTTGCCTGATTCACCAACAAAACGACGGGCAACAAATGCATCATTACCGGCACCACTTCCTAAATCAATGACGGTATCACCTTCTTTCATAAAAGCAAATTGTGTTGGTATACCGCAGCCTAAACCCAGATCCGCATCGGGATTGTAGCCTTCCAGTTTGGTATAATCATCAGCCATTATACTGTACATTTCATCATCACAGCACCCTGTAGCGCCGCAACATGAACTGGCATTTTGTTGAAGTGATTGGTTGGCTATCTCACCATATTTCTCCTTCACTATTTCTTTTAACTGATTTTCGTTTTGCATGATTTTATTTTTAAAATTTTGAATGAGGATTTTTTAACAGCAAGCTTTTTCATTTTTTATTTTGAGGGAATCGAAAAGACTATTCATACCTGTATTGAATTTTTCAAATGCTTTCCAGTTAATACAATAACAGGATCGGGGTCCGTCAATCGTTCCACTGATTAACCCTGCATTTTTTAATTCTTTCAAATGTTGTGAAACCGTTGATTGTGCCAGTGGCAGTTCATTAACGATATCACCACAGATACATTCATTTCTCTGGGCTAATATTTTTAATATAGCGATCCGGGCAGGGTGGCTCATTGCTTTGGCAAAATCTGCCAGTTCCTGCTCCCTGGTTGTAAATGATTCTTTTTTATGAAAGGCCATGATTTTAAAAATGTATATCGCAAATATACGATTAAGCTGATTGGCTCCAAATTTATTTTTAAATATTTTATTTTTTTCTTTTGTAGATGGAGACAATGATACCGCCGGTAATGATGAGTGTGATGCCAAGCCAGGATAATGGATCCGGGAAAGCATCACCCAATAAAACGCCGATGAATACGGAGAATAAAATGTTTACATAACTGACAGCTGAAACAATACCGGCCTTGTCTGCAGCATATGCTCTTGTCACAAAATACTGTCCGAATAAGGCGGACAATGCCAGCAATAAAACATTGAACCATTGCCAGCCATTTGGCCATTTCCAGGCAATGATAAACAGTCCATCTTCACGCAGTCCACCGGCATGATGAAGCGAAAATGATATTAAGGGCAGAAATATACCTCCAAGCAGGAAGGACAGCACAATGATCCTTGTATCATAATAAGCAGAAAGTCGGCCAACCGTTAAATAAGCAATGGCAGATGCAATGCCGGAGATTATTCCTGCCAGGTGATATTGCCAGGCTAGATCCATATGTGGTTTATAGATCAGTAACATTCCGCTAAAACCCAGTAGCAGTGCAATGAGAATGAAGTATCCATTAAATTCTTTGAATAAAAGAAAAGAAAATAGCGCAATGAAAATAGCGGAACTCAAATTATAACTCATCGCGGTTCCTAATGGCATATTTAGTATGCAATACAATAAACCATATAATGCAACGGTTCCAATAATTCCCCTGAAAATCAGTAAATGAAATTTACCGCCTTTGTTTTCCGGTGGTCTTTTTGCAAAGCTGATTGCCAGGAAAATAAATCCTAACAGGTTTCTGAAGAAGACCAATTGACCGGCATTTAAAATACCCGTTAATGTTTTTGCGGCACCTCCCATGACTGCAAAGCCAAGCGAAGCAAGTAACATATAAAATATGCCTTTGTAACGTTGATCTGTAACCGATGCTGACTGGATGCTCAAATTTGCTTTAATTTATCAACTGCCTTTTTTAAAGTTTCTTCTTTTTTGGCAAAGCAAAAACGGACTACTTTATGATCCTGCCCGGACTGGTAAAAGGCCGAAACGGGGATTGTTGCCACACCATGTACCTCTGTAAGTCGTTTAGCAAATTCAACATCCCCTTCATTACTGATTGCACTGTAATCGTACAGTTGAAAATAACTTCCATAACTGGGTAATGCCTTAAACTTTGTGTCTTTCATTAAATCTGCAAACAAGTCCCGCTTTTCCTGTAAAAAATTATTCAATGTCATATAGTGCTCCGGCTTTTTTAAATAATGCGCCAGTGCCACTTGCGTTGGTGTATGCGTGGTAAAAGCATTGAACTGGTGAATTTTTCTGAATTCAGACATTAACCCGGGCGATGAAATACAATACCCTGTTTTCCATCCCGTGCAATGATATACTTTACCGAAGGAGAAACAAACAAAGCTGCGTTCCAATAATTCAGGATAACGTAACATGCTCAGGTGTTGTTTCTCATCGAAAATAACATGCTCATACACTTCATCACTTAATATAATGATGTCGGTATCTTTTACAATCTCTTTTAACTGGATAATATCTTCATCATTCAACACAGCGCCGGTTGGATTATGCGGAGAATTTAAAATGATCATTCTCGTTTTTGCAGAAATCCTGTTTCTTACTTCAGCCCAATTGATGGAATAATCGGGGAACTTCAATTCAATCAAAACAGGAATGGCTCCATTTAATTTTACAGTGGGCAGGTAACAATCATATGCGGGTTCAAAAATAATTACTTCATCTCCCGGTTGTAGCGTTGTTGTTAATGCCGTGAAAATGGCATAGGTACCACCAGGTGTAATGGTGATCTGGGTTTCGGGATCGATATCAGTTTCATATAACAGTTTAATTTTTTCAGCCAAAATATCCCGCAATGGCGGGTATCCGGCCATATGCGTGTACTGGTTGTAGTTATTCTGCATGGCAGCCGTCACGAGGTTGATCAGTTCTTCAGGCATGGCATAATCCGGAAAACCTTGTCCCAGGTTTACGGCATCATGTTTAGCAGCGAGACTGCTCATAACCGTGAAAATCGTTGTACCTGAATCGGGAAGTTTGGATTGAAGTCGCGGGGGCATAAGTTAATTTTGATGAATGTAAAATTCAGTAAAATTCCCAGACTTTACATGCAAAGAATCAGGTCCCTATTATATCATTGTATCAGGATGTAGGCATAATTTTCTGAGCCTCGGAAAGTGCTCGTTCATTGGTCAGGTCCAGTCGCAAAGGAGTAATGGAAACAAAATTGTGTTCCACAGCCCAGCGATCTGTTCCTTCTTCTGCCGGTTCAAGTGGTGTTACGGTGTACCAATAATGTTTACGACCCATTGGATCCATGCCGGGAACAATTTTACCATCGTATAATCTTACCGATTGACGGGTCCATTTAATGCCCACTGGTTGCATGGGAAGGTTTACATTGTACAATGCGAGTGCATTGTTTTCCAATAATAATTCAAGTGTTTTTTCAACATATGAACTCAATCCATCAAAATCAGGTTCTTCTTTTCCAACAGGGGTACTAAAGGCGATTCCTTTAATTCCCAATAAAACTGCCTGCTTAGCTGCAGCCAATGTGCCGGAGTGCCACATGGAATTTCCGAGGTTTGGCCCCATATTGATCCCGGATAAAACCACATCCGTTTTGGCCCATAAATGCGTACCCAATGCAACACAGTCCGCTGGTGTTCCGTTAACCCGGAACGCCTGGATACCTTCAAAATGTATAGGAGATTTTTTGTAAGACAGCGGTCTTGATGCTGTTATAGCATGGCCCATGGATGATTGTTCCACATCTGGCGCTACCACTCTTACTTCGCCAAACTTTGTTGCAACCTTTGCCAGGGCTGCAATTCCCGGGCTGTAAATACCATCATCGTTTGTTATAAGTATTCTCATATTTTAATTTGTCACATTTTCGTGCCAGCAAATTTTAGATTGGTACATTTTTATATCTGTATTCCATAACTAAATACGTTAAATGAAAATATCTAAGCTGTTTCACAACCCCGGAGCCGGAGATGAGGAACATGATAAGAAGAACCTGGTGTCCATGATTAAAGAAGAAGGATATGATTGTAGATATTCATCCACAAAGAAAAAGGGTTGGTTTGATGTTGAACCGGAAACGGACCTGATCATCATTGCCGGTGGTGATGGAACAGTCAGGGATGTTGCTGCTCATTTATTATCCAGGAAGCGAATTGAAAAACATTGGCCCCTGGCGCTTCTGCCTTTGGGTACGGCAAATAATATTGCGAAAACACTTTCCATTAAAGGAGAGCCAAAAGAGATTATTCCTCGATGGGCTAAAGCATCTATAAAAAAATTCGATGTCGGGCAACTAACAGGGGCGGACAAGACTTTGTTTTTTTTAGAAAGTTTTGGATATGGCATATTCCCATACCTGATGATGGAGATGAAAAAGCAGGATAAAGAAGATATCGATGAACCTGCCAAAAAATTAAAGACCGCACTTAAGTTAATGCATCGGTTAATTCTTTCGTATAAACCGCGCTACTGTCATTTGGAAATTGATGGTGTAGATCATTCCGGAAAATTTTTATTAGCTGAGATAATGAATACCCGTACGATAGGTCCCAATTTGTGCCTGGCGCCGAACTCAGATCCCGGGGATGGTCAATTGGAAGTTGTTGTTGTACTTGAATCGGAAAAGGAGAAGTTTGCGGATTATATTTTAAGCATCATCAATGGAAAAGAACAAAAATTTTCTTTTCAAACTATACCCGCAAAATCAATTAATGTTAGCTGGGACGGAACGCATGTTCATGTAGATGATGAAATTTTGAAAATTGAAAAGGAAGCACCGATGAAAGTGGAATTACTAAAAGAGGCTTTGGAGTTTTTAGTTCCGGGAAAATGAAATTCATTCTTTTAATCTTCGGTTAAAATAGCTGT
>CAMPGG010000246.1 GCA_946885335.1 uncultured Chitinophagaceae bacterium | reverse complement strand
AATCCTTATCCGAATCCTTGAAAAACCAAGACCAAATCCTAAACTGGTTATGTACCAGCGAATTTTTCAAAAACCAAATCCTAGAAAAACCAAACCAGTTCCTTAAAATTCAAACAACCAAATCCAAAATCCAAAACCACCAAAATCCAGTCCTAAAGAAGAATCAACATCCAGTCCAATGAAAACCATTAAGGCTAACCACCTTAAAATTTTCAATCACCGTTGTCCAAATCCGATGAATTTCCTGTTAGGAATCCTTTACCCTGCTGCTGAATTTAAAATTTAGCAGCAGGCCACGGTGATTTTTCTCCCAAACATTACTTCCATTTTTGCCTTCCTACCTTTGTCATAAAAATAAATGCATTCATTTATTGATCAATGTGGACAAACTGTTACAATACCAGGTATTCCCAAAAAAATCATTTCCCTCGTTCCCTCGCAAACCGAGTTATTACACTATTTGAATCTTGACAAAGAAGTAATTGGCATTACAAAATTCTGCATTCATCCTTCAAACTGGTTCAGGAATAAAACCCGCATTGGCGGAACAAAAAATATTAAGCTCGAAAAGATCCGTCAGTTGAAACCTGACCTGGTCATTGCTAACAAGGAAGAAAACGATCAGCAACAAATTGAAATCCTCGCAAATGAATTTCCTACCTGGGTCAGTGTTATAAAAGATCTGGCAACAGCTTTGGAAATGATACAACAGGTTGGTGAAATCTGTGATAGAAAAAACACTGCGCAAGTGTTGGTGAAAAATATCAACCAGCAATTTGCTTTATTGTCTCCCCTGCCCCATCAAACTAAAGTGGCTTATCTCATTTGGCAAGATCCCTTTATGGTTGCCGGCGCTGATACATTTATTGATAGCATGCTTAGTTCTGCAGGATTTGTAAATGTATTTTCAAATCAAAACAGATATCCTGTTGTGGACTTTGAACAAATAAAAAATGCAGGATGCAGCCATATTTTTTTATCATCAGAACCTTATCCCTTTAAAGAAAAACATGTGGCTGATTTACAAAACCAATTACCCGGATGCAAAGTTTTGTTAGTTGATGGCGAATTATTTAGCTGGTATGGAAGTCGTTTGTTAAAAGCACCCGCCTATTTTAATCAACTCATAAAAGTTATAGCAGATAATCATTAAATTGACGCTTTACAAAGCATATGAAATTTTCTAATGACCTGGACGATGAAATGATTGAGTTGAATAAACCCAGTCGAAAAAAACTGATGTATTCCATTAGTACTGCCCTGCGTCATTATCTTAAACAAAATGGCAGGGAGAAAAAAATTCCGGTTGCATATAAAGACCTGTTGCATTTTACATATTCCGTTTCGCTGAAAGACCGGCATGGAAATGATTCGCTGTGGGAAAAAGTAATGTACGACAGTCACCAATGGAATTTTATCAGGGAAGGTTTGGTAGAGATCTATGCTATGCTGAAAACAGAAGGAGATTTGACTTTTGTAAAACACCTGGATGTTGCACGTGTTGATTATTGCACATTTGGAAACTCAAATCCATTTCGCATACGCATCGTAAATAAATTCAATGACAACTATGATCATTATTATATCAAGATCGCCGATGCATCCCGTATCTATGGCCTTGAACTGGAAGACATCCTTTCACCCAACCGCATAACTTTTTTCACTTACCAAAATACTTTGGTTGAAGAACATATTCCCGGCATACCGGGTGATATTTTTTTGGAGCAAATGAAAAATGATTACACCGTAAATAAAATCAGGCTGGCGAAAGAGTTTGTAAAATTTAATGAAAGATGTTTTGTAAGATTATTGGGAGATATGCGCAGTTATAATTTTGTAATTGATATTACGCCTGATATAGAAGATTATCAATATCGCATTCGGGCAATCGATTTTGATCAGCAATCTTATGAAGGCAAAAAAAATCTGTATTTACCGCAATTCTTTAAAGAAAATAATGAGTTTGTAGAACTTTCACTCAAACACTTAAATAAAGAATCAATTGAACAATATCAAACAGAAGAACGAACATTAATTGCATTCCGTTTGGCAACTTCAAAGTATAAAGTGAAGCAATTGCTTGACATCATGAAAAAAGACACTTTGTCAACACCAGAAAAAACAGAACAACTCATAAAGGAACTTGCCGAATACCACCAAAAACCTTCTATTTTAAAATGCCAGACAATCGGCGAACTGTTACGGATACACATGAAACAGATGTTAAGAAAAAGCCTGAAACTGATCCCGAAGCTGGATAGTCGCAGATAAAATTTGTTCTGTTTTTAAAAAAGATGGCAAACCTTATCTTTGCCACCACTAAAATCACTTCTTCATGGCGAATAATAAAATTCAGGAGATATTAGGCAAGGAAGCCGATAATTTATTAAGTTATAATTCTACAGCAATTGATAAGTCTTCGCTGTTCCTGCCTTCACCCAGGCATGTGGATGAAATCTGGATCAACAGCAATCGCAATAACCAGGTTTTGCGCAATATGCAGAATCTATTAGGGCATGGCCGCCTGGCCAATACCGGCTACTGCAGCATTTTTCCTGTTGACCAGGGTATTGAACACAGTGGTGGTTCCGCTTTCGCTCCTAACCCAATTTATTTTGATCCTGAAAATATCATTCAATTAGCTATTGAAGGTGGTTGCAATGGAGTTGCTTCAACTTATGGCGTATTAGGGATCATGAGCCGTAAATATGCACACCGTATTCCATTTATTGTTAAGATCAACCACAACGAATTTTTATCTTATCCCAACCGGTATGATCAAACAATGTTTGGCTCCATTAAAAGTGCATGGAACATGGGTGCCATTGCCGTAGGTGCAACTATTTACTGGGGATCTGAAGAAAGTGCCCGCCAATTGAAAGAAGTTGCGGAAGCTTTTGAATATGCTCATGAATTAGGCATGGTTACCATTTTATGGTGCTACACCCGCAATAATGCTTTTAAAGTTGATGGTGTTGACTATCATACTTCAGCTGATCTTACCGGGCAGGCAAACCATTTGGGTGTAACCTTACAGGCTGATATCATCAAACAAAAATTACCAACCAATAATGGCGGATACCTTGCTACCAAACATGGCAAAACACATAAATTGGTTTATGAACAATTAACCACAGATCATCCAATTGATCTTTGCCGTTACCAGTTATTAAATTGTTACAATGGCAGAATTGGTTTGATCAATTCAGGTGGAGAAAGTAAAGGGCAAACCGACATGCAGGAAGCCGTAACAACCGCAGTCATTAATAAAAGAGCCGGTGGTATGGGATTGATCCTTGGCCGTAAGGCATTCCAAAGACCTTTTAAAGAAGGTGTTGAAATGTTGCAAACCATACAGGATGTTTATTTGGATAAGGACATTACTATAGCTTAAAAACTAAAACCAATTGCATATTCAAGCCTTCTCATTTTTGGGAAGGCTTTTTTTATTAGTTGGTACAGTTTTTTTGCATCTATAATTAAATTAAAAGTTATGGGACATTCAGAAAATAGAAATAAGCAGGTTAACAATCCAAGGCAAAATCCTAATACACCTTCCAGACCCGACATCAGGGACGACCTGGATAGTCGCAAGAATGAAGAGCAGGATTTTAAAGGTGATGATATTACACACAATGAAAAAGAAACCAAAGAACATCACCTGAAAGAAAAGTCTAAAGACAAAAACGATTAAGCAGATTTTTTAAACAACCTATTCTATAGGGAAGGTTAAGCAAATGCTGCACCTTCCCTATATTTGCTTTTCAACCAAAAAATGGTCATGGCAAAACATTTTGAAGATTTTGATGCTAACCTGGCAGGAGAAGAAGGGAAAACCGAAGAGACAAAAACAAGTTGGTTTAAAAGAATTAAAAAGGGAATACATACCAGCACTTCCGAAAAGAAAGAAACACCTGAAGGACTTTGGTCCAAATGCCCGGAATGCGGCCTTATTTGTACAGTAAATGAATTAAGGGAAAATGATTTTGTATGTCCTAATACAAAATGCAATTATCACCACCGCATCGGGAGTTCAGAATATTACAATATTTTGTTTGATGAAAATGAATTCACCGAGTTATTCGATAATATTCGCTCCAAAGATTTTTTAGGATTTACAGATCTGAAACCATACCAAAAACGGCTGGAAGAAATCTGGTCGAAAACAGATCTATCTGATAGCATGCGGGTGGCAGTAGGCAAAATAAATGGACAAGACATTGTGATTGCCTGTATGGATTTTGAATTCATTGGCGGATCACTTGGAAGTGTTATGGGTGAAAAATTTTCCAGGGCAGTTGATCATTGTATAAAACACAATATGCCTTACATGGTCATTTCTAAAAGTGGTGGTGCCAGGATGATGGAAAGCGCATTTTCATTAATGCAACTTGCAAAGACCAGCGGAAAATTATCGCAATTATCTGATGCGGGTCTTCCCTATATTTCGCTTTTAACTGATCCTACATTTGGAGGTATTTCAGCATCTTTTGGTATGTTGGGTGATTTAAATATTGCCGAACCCGGTGCCCTGATTGGCTTTGCCGGTCCACGGGTTATTAAAGAAACCATTAAGAAAGATCTCCCTGAAGGATTTCAACGAAGCGAATTCATTCTTGAACATGGATTTCTTGATTTCATTGTTCCCCGGAAAGAATTAAAAGAAAAATTAAGCACTGTACTAACGCTATTTAAAAACTAATTATTCAACTTATCGGTTCCTGGTAAATTTTTAACCAGGTTGTTCCGGGTTTTGAAATATCATCTACCATTAAGAACCGGAAATACATGGAAATTAAAAACAGGGCGGCTTATTACGAGTTTTTTATCGAGGATAAATATACCGCAGGCATGGTCCTCACCGGTACCGAGGTAAAATCTTTACGTGCAGGGCGGGCCAGTTTCAACGATAGTTATTGCATCATTGATAAAGGTGAGGCCTGGATAAAATCTTTTCACATTGCTGAATATTCACACGGCACAGTAAATAACCATGAACCGCTTCGACAGCGAAAACTTTTATTGCAAAAAAAGGAACTAAAAAAAATCATTAACCAGTTAAAAGAAAAAGG
Organism: uncultured Chitinophagaceae bacterium; assembly: GCA_946885335.1. The sequence goes on along the minus strand of CAMPGG010000246.1, from coordinate 195 downwards.
TTATACACTTATTCCATTGCGATTATATTTTAATGAAAAGAATATCGCTAAACTCGAAATAGGTTTAGGCAAAGGAAAAAAATTATACGATAAGCGGGAAAGTATAAAACAAAAAGATGCAGAGCGGGAATTGAAAAGATATAAATTATAAAAGCGGCCGTTCAGCCGCTTTTTTTATTGAATCAAATTTAATTT
>CAMPGG010000245.1 GCA_946885335.1 uncultured Chitinophagaceae bacterium | reverse complement strand
GCCAATATTTTAAAAAGAATAATGGATCATAAATATCCCTTAACAGGTCTTGCAGATCATGGGGTTTCGCTGGCCATTTACCTGGATGATCCGGATGGCAATGGAATAGAATTATACTGGGACAGGCCGGAAGCAGAATGGCCGAAAGATGCGGATGGAAATTTAAAAATGGTAACCGAGGAACTGGACATTCATGATCTTTTGCATTCAGCCGGCTAATGTTTTCACAAACCATTCAGGCGGAAAATCAAATGCAGGTTTTTGTTCTTTATGAAACAATCCAAAAATGGTGGAACCTGTTCCAGTCATAGATACATAAAATGCACCGTTCAAATAAAGTTTTTCTTTGATGGTTTGCAATAGGGGATGCATTGTAAAAACGGGATGCTCAAACTGGTTTTCTAACTGACCTTTCCATTCATAGGGAGATCGTTTTATTATTTCTTCAATGGAATTTTGTGGCTTCATGGGTTTAATCAAACCAAAAACTTCCGCCGTGCTGATATGAATACCGGGATTAACAAGTACAATGTTATATGCAGACAGATCCAGGTCAACAGGGATCAATTTTTCACCGCGGCCATTGGCAATGGCAGGTTTGTTCAACAAAAAGAATGGGCAGTCACTCCCTAACGTTAATGCATACTCGTTTAACTTTTGTTCTGGAATTTCCAGGTTGAATTTTTTATTCAAAAGATCTAAACAAAAAGCACCATCTGCACTGCCGCCTCCCAAACCGGCTCCATTGGGAATTGCTTTATGCAAATGCATTTGCAGGGGAGGTAGCGTATATTCCTGGTTAAGCAGGTTATAGGCTTTTATACAAATGTTATCTGCGGGCAAACCAGGAATGGCCTGTCCACTAGATGAAAATTTAATCCCCGGCATTTCAAAATGGCTGATGAATGCAGCATCGTTGGAAATGATTTCTTTTCCATTATCATGAATTACTTCCAGCGCATCATGTAATGCAATGGGATAAAACAACGTTTCAATATTATGGTAACCATCGGCCCGTTTCCCGGTAACATATAATCCCAGGTTAATTTTGCAATTTGGAAATACGATCAAAATAATTGATTTAAGCGGCCAGCTTTCTTGTGGCAGTGAAAATAAAAATTAAACCAGGAAATGATCAGTCTTCTTTCCTGCGGCTGTTTATTTCATCCCGGATGGCGATGGCACGGATATAATCTTCGTGTTCCAGTACCTGTGTCAGTAAAGTATTCAGATCATCTAAAGACATTGCCCGGAGATCTTCATTTACATTGGGCTCTTCTTCGATATTTGAGGTTGTTTTCTTTTTCTTTGTTCCTGAATCTTCCATTAAAATACCGGCACTGTCAAGGATGTGTTCATAAGTGTAAATAGGGCAACCAAAACGAACAGCTAAGGCCAAAGCATCTGATGTGCGGGAATCAATTTCCACCGTATCATTTTCTGAAGAACATAACAATTTGGAATAAAAAATACCTTCCTGCAGGTCGCAAATAATAATTTCATGAAGATCGAGGTTGAAAGCGGTCATGAAGTTTTTCATCAGGTCATGCGTAAGGGGACGACTGGGTTGCATTTTTTCCAAAGCAACAGCTATTGCCTGGGCTTCAAAGCCACCGATAACAATGGGTAATCTTCGCAGGCCATTGGCTTCACCTAAAACCACGGCATATGAATGTGTTTGCGTAATACTATGCGATAATGCGACTATTTCCAGTTCTATCTTCTTCATATCCCAAATTTCAGCAAGCTTTTAATTGTTCTAAATTGATTATTCGACAAAAATATAAAAAAAACCCTCCGGAAATGCCGGAAGGTTTTATTAAATCAGATGTTAATTAGCCGTTGGCCCGCCTGTTCTTAATGGCAGCCGTTAATTTAGGTACCACTTCAAAAGCATCGCCCACAATGCCATAATCTGCAGCCTTAAAGAATGGCGCTTCCGCATCCTTGTTGATCACCACAATCACTTTACTTCTGTTTACCCCGGCCAAATGCTGAATGGCGCCGGATATGCCAATGGCAATATATAAGTTTGGTGCAATGGCCAATCCTGTTTGTCCAACATGTTCATGATGGGGGCGCCAATGTGTATCAGCTACCGGGCGGCTGCAAGCCAGGGCTGCATTCAGTTCTTCTGCCAATTCTTCAACCATACCCCAATTTTCAGGTCCTTTTAAACCACGACCTGCACTCACCACTCTTTCCGCTTCACTTAATGGCACTGAACCGGTTATTTTATTGGTTTGGGTAACTTTTACTTTTGATGAATCAACCTGCGCTGAAAAAGGAATAACTTCTGCAGTTCCTTCTCCTGAAACTATTTTGTAGGCATTTGGATTCAATGCAATGATCTTGATATCCGTTTTTAAAGAAATATTGGCGAATGCTTTGCCAGAGAAAACATTTTTCCTGACTACAAAACCATCAGCCGTTTCTGGTAATGCAATAGCGCCAGTTACCAATGCAGCATTTAACCTGACTGAAAGCCGGGGTGCAATGGTTTTGCCATCTGCATTATTCGAAAACACAATCACTTTTGCACCGATAGAAGTGGCGACTTCCGCGATCACTTTTGTAAAAACCTGTGCATCCAGGTGGGTAAGTCCATCATGATCCACATGGTGAATTTTCTTTACACCATATTTACCCAAAAGGGTAGGATCATCATTTGTTTTGCCTAATAAAACTCCTTCGGCGCTGGTTCCAAGTTGTTCGGCTAATTTGGCGCCATAGGTTAAAGCTTCCAGGGATGCTTTTTTAACCTGGCCTTCTGATTGATCTATAAAAACTAAAACAGGCATATATAATTTTTTGGAATGAATAAATTGCTGGATCAATCCAGTCTTAAATCACTTTTGCTTCATCGTGCAGTAATCTTACCAATTCTTCTACATTATCTGCATCCACTAATTTAACTCCTGCTTTAGGTGGAGGTAATTCAAAATTCACGGTGCTTGTCATTGGTTCAAAAGCAACAGGGTCCACAACTTTGAGTGGTTTTGTACGGGCGGCCATAATGCCACGCATATTCGGAATACGAGCCTCCGCCATTCCTTTCTGACAGCTAATGACAACGGGTAATTCAACTTCACAAATTTCTTCGCCACCTTCAATTTCCCGGGTGATGGTAGCCGTTGTACCGGCTAATTCAAGTTTTGTAGCAAGTGCTACATATGGCATGTCCAGCATTTCGGATAACATACCACCAACGGAAGAACCTAAATAATCTATTGTTTCTTTTCCTGTTAAAATGAGATCATAACCGCCATCTTTTGCAATAGCCGCTATCTGGGTTGCTGTATCAAAACTTTCCTGCGGATCATGACTGATGCGGATGGCTTCATCACCACCAAGTGCAAGCGCTTTTCTGATGATGGGTTCTGCATCTGCACTGCCAACATTTACGAGTGTAATAGAAACAGAAGCATCTTTTTCTTTTAATTCAATGGCTCTGACCAAAGCATACCATTCATCGTATGGATTAATGATCCACTGAACACCTGCTGTCGCGAATTTCGTGTTGTTGTCTGTGAAAGCTACTTTTGCCGTTGTATCCGGCGTTTTACTAATGCACACTAATATTTTCATGCTAGATCTTTTGGTAATTAAATCATGGTAGTTGTTTATGCAACCATTCGAATTACAAATATAATGTTGCCAAAGATACTCATGAAGGAAATAAATAATTATTTTATTCAAAATGGAAAGGATTGAAAAAATACAAAGCATGCTGCAGGAAAATCCATCAGACAGTTTTTTACAGCATGCATTGGCATTGGAGTATATAAAGATGGGTGATGATGAAGGTGCAAAAAAACTTTTTGAAACAATCCTGGCAAGGGAACCGGGATATGTAGGCAGTTATTATCACCTGGCTAAATTATTAGAACGGCAACAGGATGAACAAGGGGCCATTGCGGTTTATGAAAAGGGCATGAAAGAAGCCACTGCTGCCGGTGATCAGCATGCATACAATGAACTGCGCAGCGCATTGGAGGAATTGACTTTTTAAATGTTTCGGGTAAATAGTATTACCCTTTATTAAATATTTTTATGAACCTGTTGACCTCATTCAAGGAATTTATAGCAAAAGAAAAGTTGTTTCATCAGCAGGATCAACTATTGGTAGCCGTTAGTGGAGGCCTGGATTCGGTTGTTTTGTGTGAATTATGTAAACAGGCTGATCTGTCATTTTCAATGGCTCATTGTAATTTCCAGTTAAGAGGAGATGAAAGCGAAAGAGATGAACAATTTGTAACTGAACTAGCTGCAAAATATGATGTTCCTTTTTTTGTAAAAAAATTTGACACTAAAAGTTACGCGGATGAAAAAAAGATCTCCATACAGGAAGCTGCCCGGGAGCTTCGTTATAACTGGTTTGGGGAATTAGTTGAAAATTTAAAAATGCCAAATAAACCCGTATGGTTATTAACAGCACACCATGCGGATGATAATGTGGAAACCCAGTTAATGAATTTATGCAAAGGCACGGGTATGCAGGGATTACGTGGAATGGAACCAAAAAGATCTAACATCGTGCGACCATTGCTTTTCGCATCCCGTGTTGAACTGGCGCAATTTGCAGAAAACCATAAGCTGGATTGGGTGGAAGACAGCAGCAACCTCCTGGAAAAGTATTCAAGAAATTATTTTCGGCATAACGTGATCCCTCTTATTGAAAAGATTTACCCGGGAGCTAATGAAAATTTAAAAGAAAATCTTCCCCGTTTCAGGGAGGCTTTTATTTTATACCAACAGGCTATCGCGTTTCATAAAAAAAAATTGCTTGTTCAAAAAGGGAATGAAGTTCATATACCTGTTTTGAAACTGGTGAAAACGGTGCCGCTTCTTTCTGTTTTATATGAGATCATCGAACCTTATGGTTTTACTTCTAAACAAACCAATGAAGTCGTGAAATTATTGAACAGTGAAAGTGGGAAGGTTGTTTACAGTTCAACTCACCGCATTGTTAAAAACAGGAACTGGCTGATCATTGCCACGCTACAGGACAAAGATTCGCAGGTTATTATAATTGAAGATGAAAACAGCGTAGTGGATTTCGAAAACGGGCAGTTAACTTTAAAGTTATTAAAAGATGCGACGGCAGACTCTTCAACAAATATTGCTTACCTGGATGCTAAACAAATTGAATTCCCATTAATTCTTCGGAAGTGGAAAACCGGCGACTATTTCTACCCGTTAGGGATGAAAAAAAAGAAAAAAATTTCCCGGTTCCTGATAGATCAAAAGATATCCAAAACCGGGAAAGAAAAAGTGTG
>CAMPGG010000244.1 GCA_946885335.1 uncultured Chitinophagaceae bacterium | reverse complement strand
GTTCTATGGATTGTATAATAGGGATCGATATTGGAACAACAAATATTAAGTCAGTCATCATTTCAATAACAGGGGAACTGATTAATGAATTTGATCAATCCCATGAACTGCTATCCCCCCAGGCAGGTTACAAGGAGCAGGATCCTGAAAAGATATTAACCTCCGTAATAGCAATTATCAAACAATCCCTGGAAAGTCTGGAGGCAGATCAAATAGTAAAGGCTATTTCCTTCAGTTCAGCCATGCATAGCCTGATGGCCATAGATCATAAGGGAAATGCGCTTACTCCACTGATTACCTGGGCAGATATTCGTGCACATAAAATTGCAGATAGTTTAAAATCAACATCCAGCGGAAAAAGTATTTATCAAAAAACCGGGACGCCCATACATGCCATGAGCCCGCTTTGCAAAATAGCCTGGATCAAAAAGGAAGAACCGGGCATTTTTCAAAAAACAGCAAAATTTATTTCAGCTAAAGAATATATTTTCTTTCGCCTCTTTAACCAGTTCATCATAGATCATTCCATTGCATCGGCTACAGGATTATTGAATATTGAAACACTTGAATGGGAGCCGGAAGCCCTGGAATTTGCCGGCATTACAAAAAGTCAATTATCAGCTCCCGTACCCATAACAACTTCTATTTCCGGGATAAATGAAATTTACCAAACACAAATTCCAATATCAGAAGATATTCAATTTATTATTGGCGGTAGCGACGGTTGTATGGCTAACCTCGGAAGTTTTGCTGTAAATAATGATGAAGCTGCCATAACCATTGGGACGAGTGGTGCTGTGCGCAGGTTAACGTCACAAAAAATGATTGATGAGCAGCAGCAATGTTTTCAATACCGGCTGGATGAAAAACTATTTGTAACCGGGGGAGCGATTAACAATGGAGGAATTGTATTGCAATGGTTTCTCGATCAATTTTACAGCGATATAAGAGGAAAAAAAGAAATCAATGAGATATTGGAAGAAATCAAAAAAGTACCGGCAGGTGCAGAAGGACTTGTTTTTCTTCCCTATGTATTTGGAGAACGTTCCCCGGTGTGGGATGCTTCAGCCACCGGAACTTTTTCCGGATTAAGTTCTCATCATACCAAAACCCATTTTTTAAGGGCGGTGATCGAAGGTATTTGCTTTTCTCTTTTACAGGTAACCAAGGTGGTTGAAAAAAATGGACCTCCAATTGATACCATATTTGCATCAGGTGGATTTATACAATCACGTATTTGGGTGCAAATTTTGGCTGACATCCTGCAGAAAAAGATCAGCATAAATTCTGGCGCAGATGCATCTGCGTTAGGTGCTGCTTTTGTTGCGCTAAAAAAACTGGGTTATATTGATCAATGGACTGAATTGAAAAAATACTGCAAAAACAGTGAGGAATATTTGCCCGATGAAAATGTTGCCGGTATATATCAGCAGAATTACCTGGTTTACGCAAATTTATATCCTGGTTTGCAAAAGGGAAAGGATTAAAAAAGCAAAGCGATTACACATAAACGGTAGTAACATTATACATTCATAACCAAAACGAATTTCTGCATGCCTTTAATTGTACTTACCCTGGCCATTCTCTTATTATTGGTGCTTACTTTAAAGAAAGTCAATCCATTTATTGGACTGCTTATCGTTTCCATCGGTGTGGGTATAGCCCTGGGAATGCCTTTACAAAAAATCGGTGCATCCATACAACAGGGTGTGGGCGATATCCTGGGTAGTATGGCACTGATTCTTTGCCTGGGCGCCATGCTGGGAAAATTATTGGAAGTGAGTGGTGCCGCCCAGCAGATCAGTGAAACACTGATTGATAAATTCGGTGAAAACAATATTCAATGGGCTGTAATGATCACGGGATTTTTAATAGGCATTCCATTGTTTTACAATGCTGGTTTTATCATCCTGGTTCCTTTAATATTTTCAATTGCCAAAAATGCGAATAAACCTTTGCTGTGGGTAGCTATTCCTATGGCGGCATCCCTTTCAGTCACCCATGGTTTTTTACCACCACATCCCGGGCCAACCGGGCTGGCAGCCATCTTTAATGCCAATGTGGGTATGACATTATTGTACGGGATCATCATCAGCATTCCAACCATAATTATTGCGGGTCCTTTATTTTCCGCCACACTAAAAAATATTAAAGCATCACCCGGCGCAGGTTTCTTTGGCACCAATACCATCCCCCCTGATAAATTACCTGGCAAAGCTGCCAGTTTTTTCATTGCATTGATACCGGTACTGATCATTGGTATCGCTGCATTTTTCGTTTATTTATTACCGGGAGAATCATCTTTTAAAAACCTGGCTGCATTTATCGGCGACCCCGTAATCGCACTACTGATTTCCGCAATTGTAGCTGCTTTGGTATTGAATAGTACATTGAAAAAATCAACTGCGCAGATCATGCAGTTATTTGGAGATGCCATTAGCAGTATTGCCCTGATCATGATGATCATTGCAGCAGGTGGCGCATTTAAACAAGTTTTAATTGATAGCGGGCTGGGAGAATATATCGCATCCTTTGCCGGCGACTATGAACTATCGCCTTTAATTGCAGGCTGGGCGGTTGCTGCCTTATTAAGAGTAACGCTGGGTTCCGCAACAGTTGCCGGACTTACTGCGGCCGGCATCGTGTTGCCATTACTGTCAATTACAGGGACATCTCCAGAACTGATGGTATTAGCTGTGGGAGCAGGCAGCCTGATGTTCTCCCATGTTAATGATACCGGTTTTTGGATGTTCAAAGAATTTTTCAACCTCTCACTCAAACAAACATTTTTATCCTGGTCCATTATGGAAACCATTGTTTCAATTACAGGATTATTGGGTGTCTTGCTGTTTCAATATTTTGTTTAAAGTTTATATTCCGGGTGAAAAAATTTTCCAAGTTTAACAGTTTTAATTTCTCATTAATAATGAATAGTGATTTTTTTGCAAACAGGTTTTTAATACATTTTAAGCTTTATACAAAAAAAGGTAACATATGAAATGTCCAAATTGTAATGTAAACTTAGTAATGACAGAGCGCAGTGGTGTGGAGATAGATTATTGTCCTGAGTGCCGGGGCATCTGGCTCGATCGTGGCGAACTTGATAAAATAATTGAACGTTCATCTCAGCAGGAAACTAACAAAACCCCATACGAATCCAATCGCCCAAAATATCCCGACCAGGATAACAAACACTATGATTACAAAAAGAAAAAGCGGGATTCATTCTTAGGAGACCTGTTTGATTTTTAAAATATTTATTTAAGATTCCCCTTGTGAAATTATTTCTAGTTACCTGCGCTTTAAGTTTATTGACATCCTTTCAAAATAATAGTGAGGTTGTCATTGATAAAACAGAAGCACAGAAAGCATTTCATTTATTAATGGATATACGACGTAATCCAGGTAACTATCACAAGGAGTTAGGTTTTCCAAAAAGCACCAAACCATCAGCAATAAAATTGAAATGGAATGATAAACTGGCTGGTGTTGCTGAAGCAAAAGCGATCGACATGGCAAAAAGAGATTATTTTGGTCATGTTGATCCTGATGGTTACGGAATAAATTATTTTATCAACGAAAGTGGTTATAAGCTGGTTCCGGATTGGATAAAGAATAAAAGCCTGAACTATTTTGAATCCCTTGCAGTTAATACTTCTGGCGGTGAAGAATCAATTAAATACCTGATTATCGATGCTAAGACGCCTTCACTGGGACATAGAAAACATTTATTAGGTCTTGATAAATGGAATGCTTCATTAACGGATATAGGAATTGGTTTTGCAAGAAGGGAAAACGGAAGTAAATACAAAACCTACACCTGTATCATCATTGCAAAACACGACTGGTAGATTGAAATCGTTTTGCTCGTTTACAAAAATCCTCACTGTATTTTCAATTCTGACACATCAGTAATTATTCTTCTTAACCGGGGAGATTTGAGGTATTAAATCCTCTACCGGAAATATATGCTTCAGCTTTATAGCTAGGCCTTAAATCATTTGCGCTCTGTTTTCTTTAACTGTCAATTCAAAATGATTAATGCATGCTGGCAGTAAAATTGAATATTTAAAGTATGAGATTGGTCAACAGCCAAATAGATCTTTCAAAAACTTTGAAAAAAGCTTATCATACATTTCTATCCGGACCTGTTTAAATTCCTGGAATCTTCTGCATTAGTAGCAATCGCTATCTGCCGTACCTGGTGAAATGATCAATCCAAAAAAAACTGGAGTTGTTGGATTATACCCTTGAATTTATCAACAAAATCAAAACCAATAATTGGAACCAGGGTATTATTCATGATTTACGAGCTTGAAAATTTTGGCAATACAGACCGGAAAAAGATGTTTTATGAATGCAGAGAAAATTTCCCGCTACAGGTCATCAGAGGCAGTTCTGTTTAATCAATATAAGCTATCCCCGGTTGAGCATTTTATCTATATAGAAAAATACAACATACAAATCAGGGTACTGACTGCCGGTAAAGGACAACCGGTTTTATTTATCCATGGTGCGCCAAATGCCGGAAGCACCTGGGCTCAACTGGTTTCTTTTATGCCAGATTTCACCTGTGTTATGATTGACAGGCCGGGATGTGGGCTAAGTGATACTTTACAATATGATTTAAAATCTGTTGATGATGTCACAGACATGATTGTTACTTTGATTGAAAGTGTTTTGGATTATTTTAATTATGAAGAAATTTCGATTGTTGCCAGTTCTTTAGGTGGATATTTAAGTATGCTGTATGTTTTGAAAAGAAACGGGAAAGTGAAAAAATTAATTTTAGAAGGCTGTCCTGCTTTGGTTGAAGAAATGAATATTCCCACATTTTTGAAATGGCTGATAGCTCCTGTAATAAGATGGATAGCTCCAAATATTCCCACCTCTAAATCTTTTTTAAAAAGAATTTTAATTGAAATGGGCCATGGATATTCGGTTTATAACGATTTGATGCCCGAAGTTTTTGTACAATGGTATGTATGCCTTTTCAATATGACTAACACGCAAAAAAATGATATCGCATTAATTAGCCAGCTGATGCAGGGAGGTGAAACCAATGCGCAGTTTCTTTTAAAAGATTCCGAGATCATTAAAATAAAACAACCTATACTTTGGTTATGGGGTGAGGAGGATCCGTTTGGCGGTAAAGAAATTGGAGAACGGATTAATGGAAAAATGATCAATTCCCGGTTTATTTATTTTGAAAATTCAGGTCATCTTCCTTGGATTGATAATCCTTCCATTCATGCAAATAAAATGAGAGAGTTTTTAATGGCTGATTTAAAAATTTAAACAGGAT
>CAMPGG010000243.1 GCA_946885335.1 uncultured Chitinophagaceae bacterium | reverse complement strand
GTACTTATGTTTATTAAGTTGAAATTCAGGAGAAGGAGCAATTTCCCTCACTTTTTTTTCCAACATCTTTTTGATGAAATTGAGTTTATAAAGTTTTGTCCAATACATCAAAAAATATGTCCTTAATAATAAATTATCATGTGTTGTAAAAAGACCAAAAGATTTTGCCAGGTTTTCAATATTCCTGATATATGAAAATGGAACTTTATGAGCATAAATCATACTGAGGTATATATTCCTGGCCATATTTTTAAAACCGACTTTATACTTTTCAAGTTTATTTTCTCTTTTTGCCATTTCTAACCCACTGGATAAGACTTTCATCCTGCTTGAAATTTTAGGCAAAGTATTATAACCTGTTCTTGATAGACTGATATCTGAAGTACGTATAAAAAAGTCAGGTTTCAAATCAAGACGTTTTCGAAATTTTACATTTTGCATGAGCGCCCTGATATGCAATTCAATATCCTGCCAAAGAAGAATGTTTTCGTTCCACATACCAATTTCAACAAAAGTGTTTTTCTTCCATAAAGTTCCACTTCCCGGGCAAACAGGATCACCATATATTATGCGCAATAAATCATCCATTCCATTATCCACATTCCAAAGAATGTTTGTATCGCCTGGAATATCCTTAAACAATAACATTGGAAATAAAATAAAATCGTGGGAAGGATCTTCTTTAAAAGCATTTATCCTTTGTTCAAGGCAAAAAGATGCAAGAATATCATCCGTGTCTAAAAAGATCAGGTAATCACCGCTGGATTTTTCAATAGCAATATTTCTGCAGGCAGCAGCGCCTTTTGGGTCCCTGTCTCTCTTAAAAATTTTTACACGGGGATCTTTAGATGCATAAGCCTGTAATATTTCCCAACTATTATCAGAGCTGCCATCATCCACAATCACCCATTCCCAATAAGGATAAGTTTGGTTGAAAACTGATTCTGCTGTTTCATGAATAATCTCTGCACGATTAAAACTTGGTGTAATTATGGAAATTACCGGATTGCTCATGATGCCTTACGAATACCTGTAATTGATTTAAAAGCTTCCCATAATGGCCGCAGCGGTTTCAAAACAGGATAATAATTAAAAAATGAACCTTCTGTTTCAAACTCCCTATGGTTTCTTACAGGCAGCTTCATTATATCGTCAAACTCTTTTTCGGAGAGGTCAAGTTTTTTCAACACAAATTCTTTATCTATTTTCAACTGTGCCTGGTCGTAAGGAGGTTGTTTCATTTCCTCCAATGCTTCTTCCCTGGTAATTTGACCAGAACAAATCATAGTTGATAAATGAGCTTTCCTTTTGTCTACATTAAACTTAGTCGGTAATATATAACCCTGGTAAAAACGTGTCCAGATACTTTCATAATGCTTGCCACCATAATCTCTCCAATCAATTTCCTTTTGCAATAATTTTTTTACATCATTTTTTACATATGGAACCCAGTTCAGGTAATTCACAAATTCGACACCAGACTGGCTGATAAATTTTTTCATTTTTTTATCAAGAAACGGGAATGTATCCAACTGCCGGGTGCCAAATTCTTTGTGAATAGCTTTTATGTTTATATAATCTTTTTTGTTGTACGTCCAATGATATGGTAAAATACCTTCGGTAACAATATTAAGTCCTCCAAGCACATATTTAATATCATTTTCCTTTGCAATTTTAAAAAGCGTACCGAATATGGCATGATCAGTTAATACTTCAATATCTATCACAGAGGCTTTCAGGTATGCAAGCTGAAGGTCTTTGAATTCATCCCAGTTTATAACATAGGTATAGAGATCAAACCCAAGTTTATTAACTATGTTCTGAATATTCATGACTGCCAGCTCCGAGTTCCAGCCATTATCAAAGTGGACACATAATGCCCGCAAACCTTTTTGCTTAGCCAGGTATGCTACATAACTACTGTCCACACCACCACTTAATCCAACCAGGCAATCGTACTTACGATTTTTACCAAAATCTTTGATTTGCCTTATCGTATCATTCATCAAATTCTCAGCTTCAGCACCTGTTTTTATAAATTCTTTTTCCTGGTCATAATAATAATGGCAATGGTTGCACATTCCATTTTCATCCAATTGCAAATTGGGGTCATCGTTGCTGTCCAATATGCAGTTCCTACATTCAACACGTTTATTTTCTGTTTGCATATATTCTATTCTCATAAATTAATTAACTAATTCTAGTCACATTCCAATCGCTTACCGGATGAATGACGCCGGGTGGTTTTTTTAACATTAAGTGACCCATATCATTATAAATTAATTCATCAATTGAAAAAGCTACTGTTTGTCCTACAACAATAGATTTTACCATGGGCACCTCAATATCTATCGATGCATAATATTGCATATTGTTTAAAAATTTATTCGGTATCCTTAAAACAGAGGTATATAGTCCTGGTGTTCTTACCCTGTTCTCTCCTGCATGATGATAATCACTTGTACAAAACACTTCTTCTCCATCAAAACCAATTATGGTAGCGACTACCCGCAGGTCTTTTATTTCCTGCAAAATCTCATATTTAATATTTACAAAAACTTCGTCATCAGTAGTAAGTGGTTTTTCAAATGTGCCAGATTTATCCAGTACCATTATTGAGATCAATTTCACGGAATTATCACCTGGTCTTTCATCATTTGCCCAACTTAAAAACCTGTCAACATTTGAGTCACTCGATAAATACCTGTCTATTGCAGACGAAGTATCTTCCAGGCTTTCTATTTGGCCATATTTCATTACCATCGTTTTCTGACAAAGATTTTTTATGGCACCCATGTTATGACTAACAAATAAAACTGTTCTGCCATCATTAACACTTACGTCTTTCATTCGACCCAGGCATTTTCTTTGAAATTCTGCATCGCCAACGGCAAGCACTTCATCAACAATCAATATTTCAGGTTCAAGAAATGCTGCCACAGCAAAAGCCAGTCTTACATACATTCCGCTGCTGTATCTTTTAACTGGTGTATCCACATATCTTTCTACTCCTGCAAAATCAACTATTTCATCAAATTTTTTTCGAATTTCTCTTTTCGTCATTCCCAGGATCGCACCATTTAAAAAAATATTTTCTCTGCCAGTCAATTCAGGATGAAAGCCTGTACCAACTTCTAATAAAGAGGCAATCCTGCCCTTGATTTTAATTTCACCTACCGATGGAGTGGTAACTTTGGAAAGTAATTTTAAAAGTGTTGATTTACCTGCCCCGTTTTTTCCAATTATACCCAGCACCTCTCCCTGCTTAACTTCAAAACTCACATCTTTTAAAGCCCATACATAATCACTGTTGCTTTTTGTGGTCCGGTCATTTACTTCTCCCACTTTTGCAAAAGGGTCTTCCTTACCCCTGATCTTAGCAAACCAACGGTTAAGGTCATGCGAAATTGTTCCAGTCCCGACTTCCCCCAGCCGGTATAATTTTCCAAGATTTTCTACTTTTATTGCAATGTTGCTCATCAATCAATAATTATCTTCCAAATGAATGAATGCTTCTAAAAACTAAACTGTATCTGTAAAACTTTTTTCAACCTTATTAAATATTATTATTCCCAACATCAGGATTAATAATGTAGCGGCCGCACTATATCCCAAATATGCCCAGCTAAAAGATCCTGAACCTAAAAAGGCATACCGGAAAGTTTCAACTATCGGGGACATGGGATTGGCAAGTATTATCCATTTATATTTTTCGGGGAGACTGCTTAGTGGGTAAATAACAGGAGTGGCATACATCAATAATTGCACACCAAATGTGAGCAGGAAGATTAAGTCCTTGTATTTTGTAGTCATAGCGCTTATAATCATGCCTAATCCAAGTGCTAAAAGTCCCATTAATAAAATTAATACAGGTGTAAGTAACACTAATGCATTAGGCTGAATTTGATCATTCTGAAAAAAATAATAAGTCCAAACCGCTATGAATAATAAAAATTGGATGCCGAATCGTACAAGATTTGAAATGACGATTGAGAAGGGCATTGTTAACCTTGGGAAATATACCTTTCCAAAAATCTGGGCGTTATCCCTGAAAACAGTTGCTGTTTTATTTAGTGTTTCCGAAAAATAATTCCAAATGGTAATACCTGCCAAATAAAATAATATCATTGGAAGACCATCTGTAGAAATCTGTGCGATTCTTCCGAATATAAAAACAAACATCGCCGTAGTAAGCAATGGCTGTACGATAAACCATAATGGACCAAGAATAGTTTGTTTATAGTTTGATACAAAATCTCTCCTGACAAACATGAGTATTAAGTCCCTGTAGCGCCACAGCTCTTTTAATCGCAGATTGAATAATGAATTTCTTGGTAAAATTATTTCGGTCCAACGCTCCTCAATTGATTCGCTTTTCACGCCCTCAATTTTGATATTTACTGGTGTAATTTTCTCCATTGTTTATATTTCCATTAACTCCTTTTGCAATTTATTTTTAAACACATTGAACCCAAAATAATTCAATGTTCGATCCTGCAAGTCTTTCTTATGAACATGATTCCAGGAAGATTTTTCACTATGCAATTTTAATACAGCATTTGAGATTTCTTTAGTGCTAACTGGATCAACTAATAATCCTAATTCACCATTTTTTAAAGCATCCACACTCCCATCTTTATTGCCTGCAATTATTTTAGAACCACATACTGCAGCTTCTATGAAGACAATTCCAAATCCTTCACCCTGGCTGGGCATAATAAAAATATCGCCCAATTGATAATGATCGCATATTTCTTCTTCTTTTAAAAATCCTGATAATTGAACTATATTCTTAAGACCCAGTTCATTTATCATTTTTTCTAATCGAAGTTTTTCCTCATCATCATATTTCCCGGCAATGATATATTTGATGTTTGGAATTTTTTTTACCAAATCCGGCAAACAATTTATCACGACATCGTATCCTTTGTATTTTTCTACACTTGATAAACGGGTAAGCGTAAATAAAACGAAGTGATCTTCAACAACTCCATACCTATTTTTTAAATATTCCGGTTTATCAAAATTTGCTGGAATATTAAAAAAAGGATCAATCGTATTTGGGAAAATGCAAATTTTATTATTATCCAATTTTTGAACTGTATGCAACTTCTCTTTGGTAAAATTGCTGACAGCAAAAACTTTGTCTGCTTTATGAAGAAAATATCTTTGTATGCCTTTTAAAGGTTGCCAAACTTCAATACCATGTGTAATTAATATTACTTTTTTCCTGGGGTAAAATAACTTAATTAAAATGCCAATGATCGCAAGATTTATATGCCCTAAAACAATAACATCAAAATTCCTTGCCCGGATGGTGCATGCC
>CAMPGG010000242.1 GCA_946885335.1 uncultured Chitinophagaceae bacterium | reverse complement strand
TTGCTTATCCCTGGATAATGCATCAAAGATTGATGAAGTGATTGAACTAGATAAAGAA
The DNA here is from genome assembly GCA_946885335.1 of uncultured Chitinophagaceae bacterium. The sequence goes on along the minus strand of CAMPGG010000242.1, from coordinate 5,268 downwards.
GCCGTTGTCCAGGATCTCAGTTCACAAAGAGTAGAGGAGTTGGTTCAATTTGATTTCAATAATCAACCGCATAAAATTTGGGATTGCTGTGCGGCCAGCGGAGGCAAATCCATTTTAATGCATGATTTGTTTCCTGCGGCTAAACTTACCGTGTCGGATATCCGAAAATCTATTCTAATCAATCTTTCAAAAAGATTTCAGCAAGCAGGTTTAACAAAGTATCGATCTATTGTGGCGGACCTCACAAATGCCAAATTACCCATTACAAATTCCTCATTCGATTTAATAGTCTGTGATGCGCCTTGTACCGGTTCCGGAACCTGGAGCCGTACCCCGGAGCAATTGTATTTTTTTGATAAACAAAAGATCGATTATTATTCAAATCTGCAACAAAAAATATCAAGGGCGGCATCCAGGTATTTGAAGCCCGGCGGGTATTTTTTATACATCACCTGTTCTGTTTTTAAAAAAGAAAATGAGGATGTTATTGAAATCCTGCAGAAAGAAGCAGGCTTGAAATTGCTTAAGATGGAATTATTGAAAGGTTATGATAAAAAGGCAGATACTTTGTTTGCTGCCCTATTACAGAAGCAGTAATGCTTAATTCATTTTTATAAATCCTGCCGTCTCCAGTTTTTTATTTTCATCCCAAACAACCAATTGATATTTACCTGCCGGTAATGTTGAAACCGGTATGGTAAATAATGATCTTCCTGCGGGTTTGTTATAAGTTTGCTGGCTGATGGTGCTTCCCTGCATATTCACAATCTGTATTTTCATTGCTGTAATTTCATTTGGTGTATTAACAGCAATATTCAGCATTTCGGTGCGTACCGGGTTGGGATAAATATGCAAGGTTTTTGATTCATTTGGAATAACAGCATTGCAAGAATTGTCTTTAGTTAAAGTAAGTGAATCTAAATATACTTCCGTCAGACTAACGGTATCGATTACCTGTTTTATCCTGTATTGGACCGTTCCGGCTGAAACACCTGAAAGTGAATCAACAAATTCGTAATCATTAGCCTGCAAAATTGCTCCCTTGCCTTGTACTTCCGCTAGTTTAATGTAGTCAGCACTCCCGGGAATTTTTCTTTCAATTTCATATTTCATGGCTTTCATATCCTTGCTGCTCCAGACTAAGGTTGTGCGGCAATCTTCTATCATACCATTCACTGTTGCATACTGCATAAGCAAACTGGAAAAAGCCTTTTTCATGTCAGGTATTCCATAACCTGTCCGATCATCGGGATTATTAAATTTATCACCCGCTTCTCTTAATGTTTCAATGATCTTAATATTATTGAATTCCGGAAAAGCCTGCCACAAACAAGCTGAAAGACCAGCCATATTGGGACATGCGAAAGAAGTTCCATTACCGGTTGCAATTGTATTATTGGTTGCCTGTATCACTGCTGATACACCAACGGAAGCTACATCTGGTTTAATTCTGCCATCAGCCGATGGACCATAACTGGATGAATTTGCAGGTACACGGGAAGTATTTACCGAACCAACGGCAACTATGCTATCTCCATCTGCTGGTGTCATAATATATTTCCAAGCACCAGCCCCTTCATTGCCAGCTGCATTAAAAACAAGTATTCCTTTTTTGGCGGCAAGGTCGGCGCCACGTGCAGCAATCGTTGTGTTGCCATCCATATCCTGGTAACTATAATTCAGAGATGGATCATCAAATGCATAATAACCTAAAGAGGAAGAAATGATATCAGCGCCGGCACTGTCCGATCTTTCCGCACCACAAACCCAGTTATGTTCTTCAATGGGATATTCTGAACGAACATCTTCCGTAACAAATAAATAGAAATTTGCCTTTGGTGCTTTACCAACAAAACGGCCTGGAAGGTTAGCCGCAATAGTTGACAAACATTGCATGCCATGTGCATTATCATTGGCAACATTGGCTTCATTGTTTACAAAATCCCAGGTACCTGCTATTTGACCATTAGCTACGATGCTATCCATTGCATCAAGCGTATTGTAATTATAAAAACCTGCATCCAGCATGGAAATGGTTATGCCTTGTCCGCGCAAACCAATGTTGTGTAAAAATTCACCATTGTGCATTTTAATTTCATTCAAAGAACGTTCGCCATAATCAAAAAAATTATCATTAAGGTTCGTTGTTCGCATGAAAGTTTGTTCAGGAACTGTTGTTACAACATGTTCCATTTTTTTTGAAAATTGATCTGTGATACCAGGCGCTGCAACGGAGGCAATGGGGGAAGTGACCAGTACAAATGGAAATGAATTAATTTTTTGTATGGCCGCGGGATCATTTGTTTGAATGCTCACCTGGTTCATCCATTTGGATATGTTCATAACCGTTACATTCGGCACATTTTTCAGGCTGTCAATATATTTTTGGGTAACGGGCAAATCAGTGCTGTCTAATGATATGCCATAACGGGTTCTTCTTTCAATGGCTTTGTTAGAAAGGAAAGCTGCAGGATTTGACAATTGGAAACTGTTACCTCCTTTGTCTTTGAATTTTACAATATACCGGCTAAGCTGGCTCTGAGCCTGTGTAAAAATCAAAGCCAAAAAAATCCAAAGCAATAGTTTTTTCATGCTGCGCAATTATTTGCCGGTAGTTGTAAAAAGGAAAATCAATTTCTAGTTATGATCAATCATCCACATTTTAATTTCAAAACCTGTTTTGTAAGGATCGTAGCTTACATTTGGCGGGTTGCCTGTTGGATTGGGCTGATGTTCCCACATAGCGTATTCTTTAAATACCAGGCCGATGTTTTTTGCATACCGTTCAACCAATAATGTTTTTGCAGCGTACGAAGATGGGTCGGTAATTGGCAAATTAAAAGATTCATCGGCACCAACTATTGTGTACACGTCATTGACTTCCATCGCACCCGTGTTGAAGCTGCTTACTGGTCCATCAAAATAATATTCCCAATCTTCCATATTATCATCATTACTGAAATTATAATATCCATCATAGGGTTCAGTAGGTAAATACCGGTTTCCTTTCCAGGAATTTCCATCCCGAAAAGGCTGGTGAATTTTTATTACCCGTAAGTTGTCTTCAATAACTTCAACCTGGTCATCCAAAACAGTAATAAAATAACTGCCGTTTGGTTTCCAGCTTTCGGTGGCTAAACTATCTGTTATATAACGATAAATGCGGTAAGAAGGTCGGCCTAGGTTATCAGTGATAGCGGCATCTACCACATGCTTTACCTGGTAGCGATGCACTTCAACATTGCGGCCAAAATTGGTGAATACAGTAGAATCCAACCGGTAAGTAATGTATTTACCTGGTTGTGTTAATACAAATTCAGATAAGGATTCTGTTTCAAATTCCTCTGTTTGTTTTTCGCATGATAAAATGCCAATGCCCAAAAGAAGTATAAAACAATAACGGGAAAGGGTAGAAACAGCCATATGAAGTTTTTAATTCTGGTCAAAAATAGGATTATGAATCAGAGCGCCGCTTTTCAAATGCACAAAAAAAACCGGAAAAATCAATTTTCCGGTTCTAAAACGTTTTAGATAACTACATATTGCTTAAAGTTATAGGGTCAGTCCGCTGAATGATTCCTCCACCAATTACATCATCCCCTTCATAAAAAACAGCACTTTGACCCGGGGCAATTCCTTTGGCATTTTCATAAAACTGCACTTTTACCTGTCCATTATCAGGATACAGGTTTGAAAGTGTTCCCTGGTCTTTGTAACGGATCTTGGTTACAGCTTCCATTCCTGGTGTAATAGTATCATATTTCAACAGGTTGATCTTGCCAACCATCATTTCATTTTTTTCCAGGTCCTCTTCATCACCCAAAACAACCGTATTATTATTTGGGTTGATGGCAGTAACATAAACAGGTTTGCCAAAAGTAATATCCAATCCTTTTCTCTGGCCGATTGTATAAAAAGGGTAACCCTTGTGCTGACCTAAAATTTTTCCTTCTTTATCTATAAAATTTCCCCCGGCCACTTTCTCTTCCAGCCCGCTGACCCGGCGTTTCAGGAATCCGCGGTAATCATTATCCGGCACAAAACAGATCTCATAGCTTTCGCTTTTTTTAGCCAGTTCGGGATAACCATAATCCAGCGCCATTTGCCGAATCTCTGTTTTACGATAAGGTCCCAGGGGCAAAAGCGTTCTGCTTAACAGGTCCTGTTGCAATCCCCATAAAACATAACTCTGGTCTTTGGTTTCATCAACCGCTTTGCTGATATAGTAACGGTCATTGGTGTGCTGGTGAATTTTTGCATAGTGGCCGGTGGCAATAAATTCGCAATCCATGGCATCGGCCCTTTTGAGCATGGCCCGCCATTTAATATGTGTATTGCAAAGCACACAAGGATTTGGTGTGCGACCCGCAATATATTCATCCACAAAATTCTCAATAACAAAATCACCAAATTCTTCCCTGATATCTAAAATAAAATGTGGAAAACCGTGTTGAACAGCAGCCATGCGGGCATCATTAAAGCTATCCACATTACAGCAACCGGTTTCTTTTTTTCCTCCGCCACTGCCGCTATAATCCCAGGTTTTCATAGTGATCCCCACTACTTCATAACCTTGATCATGAAGCATCAACGCTGTGATAGTACTGTCTATACCACCACTCATGGCCACCAAAACTTTTCCTTTACGGCTCATATTCTATTAAAACAGGTTTAATGCTTTTTTAAGGCTGCAAATATACGAATCATCTACCGGTAGCTATAACAGGCAACTGTTAAGGTTGTTTAACCGTCAATCCGTATAAATAAAAAACATCAATTAAAATTGTGATGACAGGTATCTGTAGTTTCTATTTAATAGATAATTTTACTATCACTTGTTAGGCACGTGTTTGCCTTTTTTTCTGGACAATCAAAACAAAAAAACCATATGTATTTGAAAAAATGGATGATCGTTACAATCTCTGCACTGGCGATAAGCAGCGTGGATGCGCAGGAGCGCAAGATTGAATTTGAAAAATATACTTTACCAAATGGATTAAAGGTGATCCTGCACCAGGATAATTCAGCTCCCGTAGTGGCAGTAACAGCTCTTTATCATGTAGGTTCAAAAAATGAAGACACTGCAAGGACTGGATTTGCGCATTTTTTTGAGCATCTTTTGTTTGAAGGATCTAAAAACATTGAGCGTGGCGAATTTGATAAATACATTACAAATGCCGGGGGTGCATTAAATGCAAATACATCCCAGGATCGTACATTTTATCATATGGTCCTTCCATCGAACCAGTTAAAAATGGGTCTTTGGCT
>CAMPGG010000241.1 GCA_946885335.1 uncultured Chitinophagaceae bacterium | reverse complement strand
TCTTTATACCATAAAAGTTAATATCATTTATCAAAATAGTTAGTTTTCTCATGTGAACGTTCGTCCCCCGTTTCTACGGGGGACTTCTTTTTTTATTCAGGTAGAAAAAGGTAAACCATTTAAAAGATGCTATTTTTGACACCCAAAACATTTTTCACCTAAACATTAAATCATGCCTTCTTTTGATATAGTCAGTAAAGTTGATGCCCAGGCACTTGATAATGCAGTTAATGTAACTACCAAAGAAATAACCAACAGGTTTGATTTTAAAGGCGCTCATGTGGCCATTAACCTGGATAAAAAAGAGTTTAAGATCCAGGTAGAAACGGAGGACGATATGAAAATGCAGCAATTAGTGGATGTTTTGATAAACCGGGCACATAAACAAGGTATTTCGCCTGAAGCTTTCGACCGTTCAAAAGAAGGTTATCAAAGCGGAAAATTATGGAAAAAGGAACTATTGGTAAGAAATGGATTAAAGCAGGAGGATGCCAAGAAAATAGTAAAATTGATTAAAGATGCAGGGTTAAAGGTACAGGCATCAATTAATGATGATATAGTAAGGGTTACGGGTAAAAAAATCGATGACCTGCAAGAGGTAATTCAATTGTGTAAAACAGCTGACCTGGGAGTTCCTTTACAATATGAAAATATGCGTAGTTAATGTGGATAACCTGGTGCAAAACTGGTGAATATCCTAATCCCTCAAAATTTGGAAGAGGGGTATTATTAAACGTATCTTGTATGTAGAAAGTCGCAAATTCCGTTAAAAGAAAGAACGATTTTTCAGAAAGCATTGGGTTAGTAAGTATACAAGCTTCGGCAAGTATGAATATGTATCCGGTGCTTTCTTCTTTTATATACCCTCCAAAGAGGAAAAAAATGTTTTTGCCTCTCCATAAATTCTTCTTACTTTTGCGCTTCTAAAAAAAATTAACGTACGGCAAAATCCGTATTAGTTTTAAATCAAAGAATTATGAAAAAAGGTATACATCCGGAAAGCTATCGATACGTAGTTTTTAAGGATATGAGTAATGGGGAATCTTTTTTAAGCCGTTCAACAGCAGCGTCTAAAGAAACCGTTCAATGGGAAGATGGCAATGAATATCCCCTGGTGAAACTGGAGATATCAAATACATCGCACCCTTTCTTTACCGGCAAAAATATGTTGGTAGATACAGCCGGTCGTATCGATAAATTCAAAAAGAAATACGCTAAGAAATAATCCTGTAAAAACGGATAGCATAAAATTTTTAAACCTCCTGATTTTTCAGGAGGTTTTTATTTTGCCTTGATTGATCAGGTTTTGTCTCATGTTTTATTCTTTTTTAATCACTTATTTTTGAAGAATTACAGCAATTAACTGTGTTATGGCAAAAATCATTTTTACAGAAGAATTTTGTAAGCCTGAAAATTTACACCCATTTACTTTAACCCGCCAGATCCAGGATCTGCGGATTGGTATATTGACCATCAGGGAGAAATGGGAGTATGCTCTAAAACTTTCCTCATTTGATAAATTCGAGGATGATTATAAAGATCTTGACCGCTGTATCCGTATCGATCCAAATATGCCCAATGAAACATACTATCTTATTCATGGCAATCTATTACCAACACCAAAATTGGTAAAGGCTGTTAAGAAATTGAAAGCCGGCCAATTTATAACAATGAATGAAGGGCAGGGGGTAGTTTATTGTTTTACAAAAAAAGAAGTTAAGGAATATAACCAGGTTGAAGTTAAAAAAGCCATAGATATACGGGAGGAAGATTTATCCATTTTATTCCCGTGGGATATTTTTCAAAAAAATGATTTAGCAATAAGACATGATTTTGAAATGCTCACCAACAAAAGAAAATCAAAAAAACTTTCCCGGACAAATAAGTTGCTAAATCCTGAAAATATTTTCGTTGAAGAAGGGGTGCAAGCTGATCATGTCATCATCAATGCAAATGAAGGACCTGTGTATATTGGCAAAGATGTAATATTGATGGAAGGTACGATTATCAGGGGGCCGGTATCTATTGGAAAAGATTCTGTGATTAAAATAGGTACCCGGATTTATGGTGCAACTACCATTGGACCGGGATGTGTAGTGGGAGGGGAAATAAAGAATTCAGTAATGTTTTCAAATTCCAATAAAGCACATGATGGTTACCTGGGGGATGCTGTGGTGGGTGAGTGGTGTAATTTAGGCGCTGGAACCAGTAACTCAAACATGAAAAATAATGCAGGTACTGTTCGTATCTGGACACCAAACGGATACCTGGAAGCGGGAAAGAAATGTGGCGTTTTTATGGGCGATTATACAAAAACAGCTATCAATACCTGTATTAACACGGGAACTGTTATTGGTGTATGTTGCAATGTGTTTGGTAATGGATTAACGCCTAAGCTTATCCCAAATTTTTCATGGGGAAGTGAAGGTGTTAAAAGGTATGAATTTGATAAAGCTATTGAAGATATCAGGAACTGGAAAAGTTTGAAACAACAAAACATCTCTGTGAATGAATTAAGTATTTTGAAATATATTTTTGAACATTATTAAACCAAAATTTTAGAATGAGAAAACAAATTGCAGCTGCAAACTGGAAGATGAATATGAGTTACCAGGATGGCGTTAAATTATTGGATGATGTTTTGTCATCAGAAATAAAACTCGCTGACCACCAGCAGGTGATTTTTGCTGTACCCTTTCCATATCTTATTATGGCAAACAGTGAAGTAGCTGAAGAAGCAAATAATTTTGTTTCCGCTCAAAATTGTCATCATAAAGAATCAGGAGCATATACCGGTGAAGTTTCTGCCAGTATGTTACATTCCATAAATGTTAAGTTCTGCATTGTTGGACATAGCGAACGAAGGGAGTATTTCCAGGAAACAAATAAAATGCTGGCTGAAAAATTAGATCGTTGCTTTGATCACCAGGTCACACCGATTTTTTGTTGCGGTGAGCCATTAGATGTTCGGGAATCAGAAAAACAAAATGAATATGTAGCCCACCAATTAGAAGAATCATTATTTCATTTAGATGCCGATAAAATTAAAAACATAGTAATTGCATATGAACCTATCTGGGCTATTGGTACGGGAAAAACGGCAACAACACAACAAGCCCAGGAAATGCATGCCTTCATTAGGAATCATTTAAAAACTAAGTTTGGTGAAGAGGTGGCTAATGAAATTCCGGTTTTATATGGCGGAAGTGTTAAAGCAGGCAACGCTAAAGAAATTTTTGCTTGTGAAGATGTGGACGGTGGATTAGTGGGTGGCGCTTCTTTAGTGGCTGATGATTTTATACAAATTATTAAAGCCCTGAAATAAGAAGTTATTGAAGCCCCTTACCATATTGTTATTACCCGAAGAAAGCATTTACTGCTTAATTTTTTAAAGATCAGGATTATAGTAAATGGCACTGAAATTTACCCTATTGCGAAGGGTGAAAAGTTGATTATTCCCATAATGTTCAATAATCCAAAAATTGTGGCAACTGATGGTTACCATATCACCCAGCCATTAGAATTGGTCTTTCATCATATTCATAAATATCATTTTAAAATAGTTTGCGTTATTGGAGATTCACAATTAGCAGCTGGTTTAGTTTTAACTGCACTGTTGTTTTTTGTAGGACTTTTATCCGGATTCTTAGTTGTTAAGTTGCTTAGTTTTTTGCCCTTATGCTATTTTCTTTTCCTGTATTATATTAACCGCAAAGAATTTATACAGATCAGGGCTAGCTGAATGCCAATTTTATTTTTGATTTATGATGCGAGCAAAAAAATACATTTAGCCGAAATGATAATTTTCCAAATACATGTGACAAACAAAAAACAATAATTCAATCACATGAAAGAAATTATAAAGGGAGGAGCATATAGGTTAATGTATATGGCTTTCAACTTTGCAATCGGGTTATTAATTGCATATCTCGCCGGGGCTGAATTATTCGGTTTAATTTCTTTAATGATCGTAAATGCCTCCATATTTCATATTATTTCCGGGTTGGGTACAGATAGTTCAATTGTGTGGCATGGTGCAAAAAAAATTACAAGTGCCAGCCAGCTAATGACATTTACGTTAACAACAGCTTTCTTTCAAATATTTGTTTTCATAGTTGTATCCTTATCCTGGTTTTATTTTACAGGTAAAACCATTTTAACGGGCAGTGTGGATACTCCAATTTATTTGCTTGAACTGGTTTATTTTACAGGACTTGTTTGGTTGGAAAAATACATTTCCGTTTTATATGCAAATCAAATGAGTTTGGTTTGTAATCGTATGATATTGCTTATTATTGGCGTGTTGTTCCTGATATTGCTTCCTGTTTATTTTGGGAATAATATTTTTAATCTCGATCCATTTACATTTTTTTGTTTTATGCCCATTATCCAGGCTATACCACTGATTGTATATTTTCATAAGAAAACTTCATGGCAATTTTCTTTTTTAACTAAACTGAACATTCATTCCTTAATAAGTTTTTCGCTGGTTGTATTTATTACCAATACTATTCAATTCCTGGCATATCGAATTGATTATTGGATCATCCTGCACTACCATAATGTAAGTGAGGTTGGTATATATGCACAAGCCAACCGGTTCGCACAATTATTATGGGTGATTCCAAATATTATGGCAGCATTAATGATTCCTGCAATTACATCGCCGGGATCTAAATTCAGGAATGCAGAATTTTCTGCATTATTTCGTGGATTAGTATATGTTAGTCTTTTAATTGCACTGGGTGTGGGATTAATGTCTTTCCTGCTATATAAATATTTTCTTCCCCAGGAATATTCAGAAGGTCTTACCGCGTTAATAATTATGATGCCTGGGTTTTATTTTTTTGTAGTAACGATTTTAATCGCTGCATGGTTTTCTGCCCAAAGAATGTTATGGATAAATTTTTGGGGTTCTTTAATTTGCCTGTTTTTTATTTTTATAGCAGACATAATATTAATTCCTTCGTTTGGAATAAATGGAGCAGCAATCGGTAATACGATTGGTTATACTGTTTCTGCTTTTTTCAGCATTGGAATGTTTATAAAATTATCCTCTTTTAAACTCCATCAATTATTAATGTTTAAAAGAAATGATTTCAGGAAATTGATAAAAATGAAAATAGGTAATGCAAGCTAATTCTCCCTATATACTTTGGCTTCCATCTTGGTATCCAAGTAAGGTTGATCCATATAATGGAGATTTTACTCAGCGCCAGGCCAGGAGCATTGCTTTATTCAGAAAGGTGATCGTCATTTTTTTAATACATGACGAAAATATTAAGCAAAAAAGAATCGAAATTGAAAATTCCATTGAAGGAAATCTCATTGAATACAGAGTATAC
>CAMPGG010000240.1 GCA_946885335.1 uncultured Chitinophagaceae bacterium | reverse complement strand
ACGCAACTGGCTAACGTGTTTCCAATTACATTCACAGAAGTTCTCGCCATATCCATTAATTCATCAATGCCATAAATAGCCATGATGGGCCACAGCGGGAGGTTAAAAGTCTGGGCCGTTGCAATCAATATTACAAGGGAAGCCCTTGGCACGGCTGCAACTCCTTTACTGGTAAGCATCAACGTTAGACCTATCATAAGTTGTTCACCAAAAGACAAATCAAAACCAGCTGCCTGTGCTACGAATACAGCGGCGAGCGATAAGTATAAAGTGGTACCATCCAGGTTAAATGTATAACCCGTAGGTATAACAAAGGATACGATTTTCCTTGGCACACCGAAACGTTCCATGTTTTCCAATGCAATGGGTAGTGCAGAATCGGAACTGGTAGTGGCAAACGCAATGGATACGGGTTCCCGTATGGCTTGTATGAATTTCCTGATCGGAACACGGGCAACAAAAACCGCGATCGGTAATAATATAAATAATAAAAATACCAGTAATGCCAGGTAAAGCGTGACAAGCAGCATACCCAGGTTTTTCAAAATATCTACACCCAGGTGACCAACAGTAACCGCTATGGCAGCTCCAACACCAAAAGGCGCAAAATACATAATGATGTTAGTGAACTTAAACATTGTTTCGGCAAGACTTTCCGCAAATTGCAGCATCGGTTTTTTCTTATGCTCAGAGAGCATGGCCAGCCCGATACCGAATATTACACTAAAGACAACGATAGGTAATACATTGCCTTCATAAATTGATTTGATAATGTTTTCCGGGAAGATGTCAATGATATGATCCTGCCAGGTTTTACTGGAAGGATCCGGCAGCGTCTCAATCAGTTTGTCAGGTACAGCAACACCTGCACTATCCATAATGTTGATCACCTTTTGTTGCAAAGCCTTTTCCGGGCTTCGTGGTAGTTCCTGTAATAACTGTTCCGGCACAATGATACCTGTACCCGCTTTTGTAATGTTGATGAATAGTAGTCCGACAATTAATGCAAATGTTGTTACAATTTCAAAATAGACCAGGCTTTTCCAACCCATGCGTCCAACTTGTTTCAGGTTGCTGTGACTGGCGATACCAACAACAAGTGTAGCAAATAGCAATGGTGCCACGATCGTTTTAACCAATCGTAAAAATATCTTACTTAAAAATTGAAGATGTTGTGAAAAGGCCGGGAAGTCCATCCCGATTTCTACGCCGATAGCCATGGCCACCAGTATCCAGGTAGTCAATGATTTTTTATATAAAGCATATACAACCAGGCTGGCTACAAAAATCCACCGGGATATCATTAAAAGGTCGGCTGATAAGGGCGTAACCTCCATATGAATGACATGCATAACCGAAATAATGGTAAACAGGGCAGCGGAGACTATTCCGGCTTTTTTGATTGACATAAAAAATGTATGGATTGGGGGAAAAAATTTGGCTAATGTAGGTGATATATTGGTATAGCAATAAACATTTATTATCGGTTTAAAAACAAGAGCAACGCATGTGAATTATTTTTATATAAGGAGGTGATTATTTTTTTCAATTCCACTTATAGAACTTTGAATTTTCTGCTTTGCGATATATATTAGCGCCCAAATTGAAAAAAAGAATTTAATCCATTACCCTCTTACAATATGTACGGGTGGTGCGACCTAAACTAACTGCTTAACCATGAAATACGTAACAAGGGCAGCTCAGCTGCTCCTGATCAGTTTTTTATTTATAACTGGTCTCTCTGCACAAACAGCTGGTTCGGGCTATGTCAGCAGCATCGAATCAAAAGCTAATCAAATCAGTAAAAACGACGAAAAAGTTTCGGATCTCAATCGGCAACACTTGCAGACCTATTCCGATGAACAGGAAAAATTAAAAAGATTGAACCGGGAGTTAAGTGCATTGATTGATGAAAAAGATGAAGCGATGCGTGAAATGCGACTGGGAAGATTTTGTAATGGTTGTAATCAAACAGCATCGCAATTGAGAAGGGGTGGAACTTATGATGTGGAAGATCATTTTCGAAGGAATGGTGGAACGCATTCCGCTACGCCGGCTGAACTCGAAAAGAAAGAAGCAGAGTACGATGCGAAAATCGAACGTAAGCAAAATGAAATTGATAAATTTAAAGAGGGTGAAAATGAATTCAGCCGGAAGCGTGCAGACCTGAGTAAACAAATGGATCGCCTGAAAGAAAATTCAGACCAGTTAAGACAGGAGATCGTTGACCTCAGTAAACAATACAAGGATAAAATATTGGATGAAGCTAAAGCGATGCATAAGTTTTGGGTAGGTGGGTTAATGCGCATTATTGCAGAAAAACATTACATAGAAGACCGGATCAATATTCTGCAGGTGAAAGTAACCGATCTTGGCAAAGAGGAAACACAGGCCATAGCTGAATTTGAAGATAAACTAAGGAAGAAGAATGAAGAGGCGATCAGCAACCTGGAAAAAAAGATCAATGCAAATAAAAACAGGGCTTATTCGCTGGAACAAAGTCATGAAAGCAGGATCGATCCATTGGAACGAAACCTGGCCGATCTTAAAAGCAGGTTGAATGAAGTAAACCAGGAACTGCGAAGCATATCGATTGATGCGGATGAAAAAACCAAACTGGATACTGAAAAGGCAAGTTTGGAGCAGCGTATTGCATCTGGTGAAAACCAATTGAACGAATATGAAACATCTTTCAAAAATGAAATACAATCCATAGAAGATGAAAACAAAAAATTTGCAGATGATATCTGGAAATTGAAAACGACTGAATTTTCAAAGTTGCTGGATGAAGGATTGCAGCACCTGAAGAAAGCTTTTACGGCCAAAAGGAAAATACTTAATGATGCCATTTCCGCTAAGCGTAATTCACTGGAAGAGGTGGGTCGCTCATTGATGGATGAAAGAGAAGTTTACAGGAAAAAGAACAATGAATATATAGCCAAAGTGGATGCGGAAAGGATCAGGATGATGAATGCCTGTTCCAAAGCAGGTGCCAGTTGTTATGGTACGGATGCCGTGAGTGCAGTGGTTGGCAATTGGAGTAAAGTTTCAGGTTGCGTAGGAGAGATGGAAGCGGCGCATCATTCGGATGATGTTATTTATGGATGCGAAGAAGAAACAAAAATTTATCGTCAATATTATCGCCAGAATAAAAGCGGAATGTCAGCAGAAGACCAGGAAGCATTAAATAGAAATGATGCCCGTACCCGTTATGACATGATCTTTAAAAAAATAACTGACTAATCTACACTTATGAGAATTATATTTTTACTGGTTGCTTTAATTACCGGCAGCCTTGCATTTGCACAATCAAATTCATTTTCAAAGATTGAAGATGATATAAATGATCACATCAACCGGGGTCAGTGGGATGAGATACAACTTTTGGCTACTGACCTTTTAATTGAAGAACCAACAAGGGGAGAAGGTTATTATTATACTTCACTGTCGTTTTATAAATTGGGTCAATACAAGGAAGCGGGTGAATACCTGGAACAAGCAGCAGCATTGGCTGATGCCGGATTGAACAAAAAAATTGAACAATTAAAAAATGAAATTGCCGCCGGGAAAGAAGAAGCAAAATTGATAAAATCTGCCAGGGATCAACAAAAGAATGGTAATACAGAAGAAGCTGCACTGGCATTTAAAAGGATTTGGGAAAAAGATAAAACCAATATAGCAACTGCTTTGAATGCGGTAGAAATTTATATTGAAAGAAAAGAGTTCAGGGAGGCGCTGGCAATTCTAAATGATCCTTCATTGGCAAAAGATGCCGGTGCTCAAAACCTGATCAGCAGGTTGAACCAAACACCGCAAATGCAAAAAGTGAATGGTTATATGGATGCCATGAAGCAAGGCAATGCCCATACAAACGCCGGGAATTTCAGTTCCGCTATTTCGATGTACGATAAAGCGCTGGGCTTTAAACCGGGCGATACGCAGGCAACCTTATTAAAACGGGAAGCGCAGGATGAATTAGCATGGGCCACTGCCCGCAAAAACCATACGATCGAAGGTTATGAAGCTTATCTCAGCGGATCAACAACCCGCCAATACAGGGATAATGCTATTAAATATATCAGGGAAGGTTTGATCTATCACGGTGATAAACATGCGAAAGAAAATAACCTGGAGTTGATGGAGTCTTTTTTATTCAAATACAGGAATAAATATGCCGGCGGCCCCGATGATGATAAGGTTACCGATATTCTTTGCACTACCTATTTAGCGAATGCAAAAAAATCGGCAACGACAAAAACGGCTTATAGCCAGGGTAAGGCCATTGAGTTTTACCAGGCAACAGAAAAATATTGTCCTTCAAAATATAAATTGGCGGATGATATTAAATTGGCAAAACGCAAACAAACTCGTTATGGAAGGCCCAACAGGGGATATTTATCCTATGTATATGATAGCCTGGCGCCCATTGGTATTTCACTTGGATCGGTAAATAATAAAAAGCTGGGTCTCTACATCACCGGCAATATTAACGAAGCCATTTTTACTAAAACGGCCATTTACACGGTTGATAATGCAGGTAATACTGATGGAGCAGTCTGGACGGATGTCAGGAGCAAGAACATTGAAAAAATCGGTTATGGTGATTTCATCCTGGGTTTTACAAAAAAGATCACTTATCCTTTATGGATATATGCGGGTGGCGGTGTATCCATGAAAACAGTTTATTGGCAAATGGATACATATAGAGATGATGGAACACTTTATGAAACGGAGTGGGCAAAAAATACGGATGAATCAACGATCACGCCGCTGGCAGACGCAGGTTTAATTCTTAATTTAAAAGCATTGCATTTGCGGGCTGGTGTTAAATCGGGTGATTTTAAAACTCTCCGGTTTAATGCAGGTATTGGATTTTCATGGAAGTAAATTATTTACTTAAGATGATTGTCAGGTAAAATTAAACCAGCATCATGTTCGTTTTTCGCAAAAATTATTTTTTACTGACAATCATTTTATTATTTACAGAGATCTGCATTGCAGTATTTATTAATGACAGGTTTATTCGTCCATATTTAGGTGACTTCCTGGTTGTAATCCTTCTTTATTGTTTTGTCAGGAGTTTCTTTAACGTGCCGGTTAATCAAACAGCTATTGGGGTTTTAATTTTTGCCTTTGTGATTGAGGGTTTACAATATATCCAGCTTGTCAATATCCTGGGATTGCAAGATTCAAAACTTGCAAATGTAGTTTTAGGAAATTCTTTTTCATGGATGGACATGTTAACTTATGTACTGGGAATATGTTTCGTGCTGGTTTGCGAAAAAATAAAAAACAGAACATATCAGCATTGAAATATCTAAAAACAAAAAACCCCGGTAATAAATAACCAGGGAATTTTAAAGCGTGC
>CAMPGG010000239.1 GCA_946885335.1 uncultured Chitinophagaceae bacterium | reverse complement strand
GATTTTCCCGCACCGGTTTCTCCTGTGATCGCATTCATACCCTGGGAAAAAGTTATCTCCAATTCCTCGATGATGGCATAATTCCGTATGCTCAAAGTTTTTAACATAACTGCGGCAAATTAGCGATTATGATTTTGGTTTTAAGCAGATTTTTTTCACACCGGTATAAAAAAAATAGCCCCTGCAAAATGCGGGGGCTACCAATAAACTTTAGAAAGTTGTTACTTAATTTCGATAGAATCTGATAAATCAGTATCAACAAGTATGCGACCACAGTTTTCGCAAATCATTACTTTTTTACGTTGCTTGATCTCACTTTGTTTTTGAGGAGGTATAAAATAAAAACATCCACCGCAGGCATCTCTTTCAACCGGTACAACAGCTAGTCCATTGCGGTAGTTTGAGCGGATCTTTTCATAACTTAATAATAAACGGGGATCAACCTGCTCTTTTGCTTCTGATGCCAGTTTATTAAAATGTTTTTCTTCTTTTTCAGTGGTTGCAATAATTTTTTCCAACTCACCTTTTTTGTTTGTCAACACCGTTTCTTTGGATGATAAAGCTTTCTTCGCTTTTTCAAGGGCAATTGCCTTTTCAGCGATTTCCTCATTTGCATCCCTGATATGCTTTTCTGCAAGTTTTACTTCCAGTTCCTGCATTTCAATTTCTTTATTGATAGCTTCAAACTCCCGGTTATTCTTTACATTCTCACTTTGCTTTTCGTATTTTTTTGCCTGCGCCTGGGCCTCTTTAATGATTTCTTTCTTCTGCTCTATAAACTCAGTAATTCCGTTGATCTCTTCCTCAATTCGATTCTGGCGATTTTGCAAACCGGTAATTTCATCTTCCAGGTCAGCCACTTCCATGGGTAATTCACCTTTAAGAATGTGGATCTCATCTAGTTTTGATTCTATTTTTTGAAGATTTACTAAAGACGCCAGTTTTTCTTCAACTGAATACTCTTTTACGTTTGCCATATTTGTGTTTATTGTTTGTTTTTACGGAATGAGTTTATACCAGGACCAGCTATTGAATAAAATACCTCAGTGGATTGGTGTTCACTTCCGTTTTCAGGACGGCAAAGTTAGGAAATTTTAATTCCAAAAGTTCATGCAAAAGGTTTATGGTAAACTGTTCGCTTTCATAATGCCCGATATCTGCAATGATCATTTTTTTGTCAGCATCAAAAAATTCATGGTATTTCACATCACCCGTAATGTATATATCAGCCTCCATGGCTATTGCTGTTGGAATTAAAAAGCTGCCGGCACCACCGCATAAGGCTACTTTTTGAACAAGTTTATCCAGCAGTTCCGTATGCCGGATCACCGGGACCTGGAAGGTTTTCTTCAATAATTTCAAAAATTCAATAGCATCCACAGGCTCTGGAAGGGTGCCCAAAATGCCAGAACCTACCTTTGGGTAGTTATTAGATAAATTGACAATATCATAAGCAACCTCCTCGTACGGATGGGCATTGATCAATGCCTTAACAACCTGTTGTTGCAGGTAAAATGGGAAAATGACTTCAACCTTCATTTCCTGTTCTTCGTGTAATTTACCTGTTTCACCCTTAAACGGATCAGCTCCTTCCCCTGCCTTGTATGTGCCAAGTCCTGTTGAATTAAAACTGCATTCCGAATAATTTCCGATATGCCCGGCCCCGGCATCAAACAGAGCCTGCCGCACTTCGGTAGCATGATCTTTGGGAATAAATGTAAACAGCTTTTTAAGCGTATTTTCTTTAGGAGATAGCACCTGTTGATTTTGTAAACCTAATAAACCGGCCATTTTTCCACTTACACCTGATATCATATTGTCAAGATTGGTATGAATGGCATAAATGGCTATATCATTTTTAATGGCATTAATAATGGTTCTTTCTACATAATTTTTCCCATTAATTTTTTTTAACCCTTTGAAAATGATGGGATGATGGGCAATAACCAGGTTACAATTTCTGTCCTTTGCTTCGTTTACAACTTCTTCAGTGGCATCCAGGCATATTAGTGCTCCTTTGCATTCCCAACTGGACTGCCCGGTAATTAATCCAGCATTATCATAATGCTCCTGGTATTGTGGTGGAGCTGATTGCTCCAGGTAAGAAATTATTTCTTTGATCTTCATGATTGAAAGTTAAGATTTTACCCTGTTCATCAAAGAAATCCTCTGGCTGTTAATATTATTTTTTATAAGATTGAATCTTTTTGAATTTCGTAACTTTTCAAAAGTTCTTAAACAGGTTTCATGTTTCTTCATCTCCAAAACTACTTATCATGAAAAAAAAGAACTTTGGTTTTACATTGCTTATTCTACTGGTGATAACAGGGTTGGCAGGCACTGTCTACCTGAATCCATTAAGCAAAAAAGAAAAAAAAGTTGCTATTGACCATTTAAAGTTAACCCGCGATGAATTGATTCAATCCGTAAAAGGTTTGTCGGAAAATCAATTGAATTTTAAACCATCTGCTGAAGAATGGTCTGTCAATGAATGTGTGCAACACCTTGCGTTAACTGAAAATCTTTTCCGTAAATCGATGGATGAAATGCTGGAGAAGGCACCTAATCCTGAAAAAAGGTCTGAAATAAAAATCAGTGACCAGGATATTTTAGCGAAAATGGCAAGCCGGGAAATGAAAGTAAAAACTTTCCCATCTCTTACACCTGAAAACTCCACATGGAGTAATACTAAAGAAGCGCTTGATGAAATAAAACAAAAACGAAAGTCGCTGATGCAATTTATAAAAACAACGGAAACGGATATGCGCAGCCACATTTCAGAATCGCCCATGGGTATGGTAGATGCCTACCAGATTGTATTAATGAATGCAGCGCATACAACCAGGCATACACAACAAATCAATGAAGTAAAAAATCACCCGCAGTTTCCTAAAGAGTAATAACGCCCAGGTTTTGAATGGTTGCTGCCTGCAGATCTTACCTTATTTTTGTGCCCGCACAAAATAAATGGAAGATGGCAGCAAATGGAATGGAATTATACGACCGGTATGTAAATACGATGCGGAAAATAACGGATATCAGGAGATCTGCCGATGTATTACAATGGGACCAGGAAACTTATTTACCCAAAAAATCAGCAGCCATCCGCGGCCGGCAAATTGCCACTTTAACCGAAACAGCGCATCAGCTTTTTTCGGATGATGATCTTGGTAAGATATTAGATGATCTTACTGGTTTAGCGGAACTGACAGAAGATCAGCAAAAAAACATTGAAAGAACCAGGGAAGATTACCTGAAAAATAAAAAGTATTCATCTGAGTTTGTAAGAAAATTATCCGAACAGGTTAACAAGACTTTTCATACCTGGATAAATGCCAGGGAAATGAATTCTTTTTCAATATTTGAAAAAGAACTTGATAAACTAATCCAATTAAAAAAGCAGGAATCGGAAATCCTGGGTTATGAATCACACCCTTACAATGCACACCTGAATGAATATGAAAAAGGATGCACCGTAAAATTTTTAGATGAAGTTTTTGATCCCTTATTACCTTTTTTAAATGACCTTCTTTATAAAATAAAACAACAGCCTGCGGTTGATAATAGTTTTTTGCAACAACATTTTCCCAAACAATCCCAATGGGAATGGGGAATGTATATCATTCAACAATTAGGATTTGATTTTGAAGCTGGCAGGCAGGATATCAGCGAACATCCATTTACTACCAGTTTTGGGCCAACAGATGTAAGGTTAACTACCCGCATAGATGAAAATGATTTCGCCAACATGACCTGGAGTTGTATTCATGAAGCAGGCCATGGTTTATATGAACAAGGCCTGCCTTTGGAACAATACGGTTTGCCTTTAGGAGAATATTGTTCTTTAGGGATTCATGAATCGCAGTCCCGCCTCTGGGAAAACAATGTTGGCAGAAGCGAACACTTTTGGAAATACTATTACCCTAAACTCCAGGAATTTTTCCCCGACCAATTCAAAACGATCTCACCTGAAATTTTTTATAAGGGAATTAATAAAGTTGAACCCGGTTTAATCAGGACTGAAGCAGATGAATTAACCTATCATTTCCATGTTTTTATAAGGTATGAACTGGAAAAAAAATTATTTGAGGGAACGCTAAATACTGCTGATATTCCAGCTTATTGGAATGAGATGTATTTTAAATACCTGGGTATAAAAGTGCCGGATGATAAAAACGGTTGTCTCCAGGATGTTCATTGGAGCCATGGCAGTTTCGGCTATTTTCCCACCTACAGCCTTGGTAGTCTGTATGCCGCACAGTTTTATAGCCATATAAATAATTCTATCCCGAACCTGGATATTGACCTTGAAAATGGTATCACGGATAAAATATTACAGTGGTTGCAGCAATATATTTATCCAACTGGTCGTAAATATACCAGCAATGAACTTTGTTTAAAAGTAACCGGAGAATCGTTGAATGCCGGGTATTTCAAGGACCATTTGTTGCGAAAGTTTGGCATAATATATAACTTGTAACCAATTACCTTACCATGAAAAAAATTTCGATCGCCCTGTTGATGATTATTTCACTGGCCAGTTGCAAAAAAACGCTGGAAGAAAAAGCACGGGATATTGTTATCGATGCCATGACCAGCGGCAAATGGGAAATCACCAAATTTACTGTAGACGGAACCAATATAACCAGCGATTTTGCAGGTTATTCCTTCCAATACCATAAAAATGAAACAGTTGATGCCATTAAAGACGGCAGCATACAATCAACCGGTACCTGGAGTGGCGATGCGGCAAATATGAGTATATCCGCAAATTTCACGAACGTTTCAGAACCTTTATTATTAATTAATGGCACATGGTCAATTACCAATAACAGTTGGACCTTTGTGGAAGCGAAACAAACTGTTGGCAACCAGGTTAAGACTTTGAGATTAGACAAGTTATAAAAAAATATATGCTCATTTTTAGCAGTATTATCAAAAACTTTTTAAACCTTTGGCCTCACGAATCCACCCAACTTTCAGTCTGATATCCTTCACTTTAAGTATTGACACTTTTAAACAAAAAAAAGCGTTTGATAACCTATCAAAGCTTTTAGACTGAATATGAAACTGAAAACTACGTATTTATTAATTCTATCCCTTGTTATTGCAGGTTTTTCGGCATTAGGGCAAACCCCTGTCGCAAATTTTAATTCAAATACAGTTTCCGGTTGTTCTCCATTAATCGTTGATTTCCGTGATCAGTCTACCGGAGGTGTTACCGAATGGTCATGGAATTTTGGAAACGGGGGCATTTCAAATAAGCAAAATCCATCAGCCATATATTTTAATCCAGGAACTTATACAGTAACACTTACTGTAAAAACTGCCAGTGGCGCATCCAATACAGTTACAAAAACTGCATTTATTACTGTTGTAAATGAACCGGTTGTAAATTTTA
>CAMPGG010000238.1 GCA_946885335.1 uncultured Chitinophagaceae bacterium | reverse complement strand
ATGCAACCTGGTTATGAAATAGGCAAGCTGGCCATGCGAATGCTTGTTGATGAAATCGCTTCTCCTGCTACAGAATTTCAAAACATCCAATTAAGGACACAACTAATTGTACGCAATTCAAGCAAATAAAAAGAGCCGGTAAATGTTACCGGCCACTTGTTAATTTTTCTGCTTATTCAACTTGCTTTCTTTCTTTACAGCTGCATTATAATCAACAACGTAATGCCACCAGTTATTAAGTTTACCATCTTCCGGATTTATGCCTTTGAAATGTGGTATATGACTCATCCACCAGGTCATATAACCTAAATGAGAGCATTTCCACTCATGACAATCTACGATACGGCTTTTATTCTCAGTTATATAGGGATAATACTTCCATGCATCTGCATATGTGGTTACTTTTGTTTTATTAATCCAGTCATAATCCTTAATCCCATTTGGAGGGAAATGAATATTTCCAATATGAGCTTTACCTGGAACTTTATGATCGAAAGATGTAAAAATTTCCCAATTATTTGGGTTAGCAGCTGTATTATCCCAACGACCATAAACCTTTCGCATAATCGATTCAAATCTATGACCATAACTTTCCAAAGCCAGGGACATTTCTCTTTCATAATTCAAACCCATAATCGTCAGCAATTCTTTACAGGATGAACCTTCTACAGGGTTTGAATTAAGCCAGAATGCATTTTCACCAGCAAAAGTTGACTCCCACGTTCCGCCATAAGGAAAGGACCATAGCCAAACTTCGTTTATCACACCTTTATCACGCATATCACAAAAGCCGTAATGATCAATAAACTTATTATAATCAAACTTTGTCCCTTCCTTTTTAAATGTTTCCCAACCTGGTTCCTGAAGTAACTTCACAATTCGATCCATAGAAAGCAATTCTTTTTCATTTCTTAGGCGTGTAAAGAATAGAGAATCATCGTAAATTTTTACTATTTCATACCGGATTGCACCTCCGCTTACCGCATTTAAAGTATCACGGTAATCTTCCATCAACTTCCATGGATCATTCCACTGAAATGTATAACCGGGAGTTTTAAACAGCTCGTGCATTCGCTTATTTCCCATCGATGGAATTTTTGGATCTTGCATTACAACAGCAACTTTTACAACTATTGGTTTTGCTGTTTTCAATGGTTTTATTTTTTTCTGCGCATACACCAAGGTTAGGCTGCAAATAGAAGCAATCATTAAAAATATCTTCGCTAAATACTTTGCCATCAAGTTATTTTTAGTTTTAAAAAGTAATTGAGAATAAATATATATCAGAACGTACCGTCAAGATGAGTATATGGAAATTTACAAGAGATAACCCATGTACCCGCTTCATTAAAAACTATTTTTGAACGAAGTCTGATATACCATTTTTCAGCTCCCCAACTATCATCTGGCCAAGGATTTAAGAATGGATACTTCTGGTCTATATATATTTCCTTGTGCATTGTTGCGGTATCCAGTACAGAAAAATCCATAACACCTCCTCTCAAATAAGAAAGCAGATTTTGGTTTGCCGGCCATGGTGTAATAGGGAACTCAACCTCAGCGCCTTCTGGTGTATTAACCCTATTAACAGCATAATCAAAATAACTTTCTGTTCCTGCAGCATAAGTTGCATAATCTTTAGAATCGAAAACCTTTCCTTCAGAATCTAAATATTGAATAATCACTTTAACACCCGTTGTAGGTTCATCGCTTTTCTTATAAATATCAATAAACTCTTTTCCATTACGATCATAAATATTCTGGTGCCTGTCTAATGCATCTTCTGGTATATAATCATATAATGTAAATGTTGTTTGACCACCACCATTTACAAGTAAGATTGCCGTTGTAGCCCGGAAAAATGTAAAAGGCTTTTTATCCGTGGTTAATTTTAAAGTTGCATAATCTTTTATAACTTTTTCGCCTTTCGAATTTGAAACTTTTACATCGACAAAGAAAATATCATTAGGGTTTTTAAGGTTGCTGGTGGTTTCCAAATATTGCAACATGCCATTAGTTGGATTAATATCAAAAGGAGGCAACTCCATTTCACTAAGTTTGGCATTGATCAATTCCATGGTAGTATCCGTCTTGTTATTATATGGCTTGGTCCAGCTCTTATATTTATACTTTGTAAAGAATTGTTCCGAACGATTTCCATTTATATCCCTGATATTAACAATGGAAAATAAGGCTGGCATAGATGAACCGTCTAACCACGCAATATCGGTGTTTCCTTTTCCACCCAACGAAACCATTACCGTGTCCGCACCTTTGAGATAAATGTCATCACTCAAAAAGCCTTTTTCATCCATTACCTTATAACAGCTTGAGAAAAACAAAAGAATGATGGTACTAAATACAATATTTTTCATCATGATTATTTTTAATGTTTTTGAACATCGGCAAGTAGTAGGCTTTATAGTATTCAGCGCAACAACCCTTGAATGATGTTTTTATTTTCTTGTTTATAATTTGTCATCTGCCCTGGTACCAAAAAAGAAGAGGGTATGATAATAATAATGATCAGAATAAGTATAATCACCGCTATAAATTACATGCACTACGCCATTCGTTGTTCTTACATCAGAAATATACATTTTATACACCTGGTCACATTCGGGTTTATCATAACCCATCGCATTGCGCTGGCCTGGATCCATTTCCCAGTTGGTGCCGCGTTTAAAATGCACCGTTACTTTTAATGGCCTGCTTTGCATAAAATTAGAATACTGGTAACCTTGGCCCGGTTGCCCGCCGCCATCCCAGGCAGCTCCGGGTTCTGCATTGGCTTCTTCCAGGCTTAACCTTACAGAATCACCGGGATTATGTGTAGGAAGAATTATACCTTCTTTACTTAGATCTGTACTGAGGTATTTACCATCTACCATGTATAAGCGCAATTGTTGTAAATCGGCTTCCGGAATATTTTCGATCGTCATCAACGGAGCGTTCGGATCCAGGCGCATCAGTCGATTATTCTTTCGGCGCAGATACCGGCGAACGGCATAATTGCTCGGTGCAATAATGGTAACGTCACCATTGACTTCATCGATTAATCCTGCTCTTTCAATTAAACGGGCCGTTTCATTTGTTGCATCAAACGATTTCAAAAAATCATAACTAGTCTTATTTACTATGTTGGATTCATTTTTTTCGCCACCAATTATATATGCATCTTTTTTGCATGCTGTAAAAATGACGGTGACCGCCAGCACACAAAGAAATAAAAGTACCTTATTCATAATTTTTTCTATTTAATGTTTACCACATTGTTTTTCCGTTCCAATATGGCGTTTGAAAAATTGATTTATTGGTCGTTATGATTTTACCACTTACAGGCCAGTAATATCCCTGGGCTGCGTACCTGTCAGGGGTCATTGCAGAACTAAAAGGGAAGTAATTGTTCCGTACATAATCAAAAAATATTTTTCCTTCACCAATTAATTCACTGGTACGCTGTTGTAAAACTTCAGTTAACAAATCTGAACCGGAGTATGGTTGCAGACCGGCACGATCGCGGATTTCGTTAACTATTGTTAATGCTTGCCCTGGTTGATTATTTTTTACGTAAGCTTCAGCAAGTAAAAGTTTTACATCAGTGTAACGAAATATAGGAATGTTAGATTCTGCGAAATAAGCGTTGTATTCATTCCATTGGTGAGCGGGGTCTACTGTAAACGATGCGAACTTTGTTAACCAGGTAACTTTTGTACGATCATTTGAAACCTGGCTTACATCCGAAAAGGGTTCTTCATAATTTGAATCCCATGCTTTCCAAAATAATTCAGCTCTTTTATCATCTGGATATTCCGGATAAATAAATTCCTTTTTGGAATAAGGGATGAAATTTATAAAATTAGCCCTGTCCTTAGTTTCATCTCCATCCAATGGCTGGAACTTACTGGTAAGAAATTCAATGCCACCCTGGTCTGCCCTATAAGATTCTTTTTGATCCAAAGACACATTTAATTCAAATACCGCTTCAGAAGATTGTCCCCGAAACATATTTTGAATTGCTGATTCACTGGTATAAGGCACCAGGTTATATTGTCCTTTAGATACAACATCTTCTAATTCTTTTACTGCATCGGAGATATAAGTATTTGCAGCCTGGCCATCTCTTTGCTTTAAAAATGCCATCCATAAATTTGCATAACCCAAAAGAGCCTGCGCACTTGCTTTGTTTGCACGAATACCCCAGTTTGCAGAACCGGGCATACCATAATTTAGTTTGGCGGAAGCATTTGAAGCATCAGCCAGTACCTGTTCGGTAATTTCGATATCGGTGGAACGGGGAACAGTGATTAAAATATTTTCAGGAGAAATGACCTGAGTGGAACTTTCAATGGATTCAACAACCAAGGGAGCATTACCCCAGATAGTGGCTATATTGTAATAAGTCAGTGCTCTTAAAAAGTAGGCTTCACCCAATAAAGATTCTTTCTTTCCCTGGGAAAATACTTGCTCATCCATCCCTTCTATTTTTGAAATCGCCAGGTTGGTATGTGCAATAATTTTGTAAAAACTGTTCCAATCGGCATAGGACTCCAAAGCACCCCATGATTTTTCCGAACCATTTACATTTGAAAAATTGCCTGGTTGGTAAAAAGCGCTGCTTGAACCTCCGTTCCAGCCCCGTTTCCATAAACCAGTGGTAACATCCCCGCGGTTATACATTTGAGCATTCACCATTAAGCCACGGTATAGCGAATAAGCCCCAAGCACAGCTTTTTCTGCATCCTGTTCTGTTTTCCAAAACACCTCATTATAAACAAGGTCAATTTGATTGGGAGATAAAAAATTCTTTTTACACCCTGAGCCTAATGTGGCTATAATTGCCAATAAGTATATTAATTTTTTCATCATCTTTATTCGTTTTTTAAAATTGTACATTTAATCCAAGCACTAGGTTTCTGTTTATCGGGTAACCCTGTCCGTTATAATACCCGGTCTTTGTAATCATGCGTGGATCAGGAACATCTGAAGATTTCCATATGTATGCATTTCTTAAAGTGGAATAAACATTCATTCTGCGAAATCCAATCCGAGTTGAAATATTTTGAGGCAAAGTGTATGAGATTGTAATATTATCTATGCTCCAATAATCCCCTTTTTGTATAAACATGGAAGATTCACGGAATGAACGGGCACTGCCACCATCACTGTAGCTGATATAACGCATAGGATAATAGGCATTGTCGCCGGGTTTTTCCCAGAAATCAACTGATCCGGAAAGATCATATAAGGCATCGGTGAAGTAACTGATGTTATCATCATATTGTGCAAGCATTTGCTGCAAAGAAGTGTTGAAAACATAATGACCAAATGCAAATGAACTCTGAACACGGAGGCTTAAATTTTTATATTTAATATTGGTATGAAATCCGCCTTGTATCTTAGGTTCAGGTG
>CAMPGG010000237.1 GCA_946885335.1 uncultured Chitinophagaceae bacterium | reverse complement strand
ACGGGTTCTTACCATTATTTTATGATCGATAAATTAGAGTTCAAAACATTGGAGCTTACCAATAATACTTTTTATGATATTGCCCGTGCATTTATCAGTTGGGCAACCAACATTACTATGCCGGCTGTTCCACAAATCATTATCAACCAGAATACCATCAATAATTATGGCTTCAGCGGCCGAAATAATATTTTGATCGATGCAAATGCCAATGACATCAATGCCACCATTCAAAATAATATTATTGCCAACACGCCTAAACCAGGACAAGCTGTGGGCAGCAGTGCGTTGAGAGCCGGTGATAATTCAGTCATAATTTTTTCATACAATAACACTTTTAATTTTAATGGTGGCGATCCTTTAGCTCCTTTAACATTCCCTGCGATTGTTCAACAATCAAATAATTTGAATATCGATTTAGGCTGGACGGCCACAACAAACAGTTTTACTTTACCAGCCGGTTCTCCATTGCTGACTGCCGGCAGTACGGGTGGACCCATTGGTGATCCGCGTTGGGCTTTTTAGAAATATTTGATTAGGCCGGGGCGGGGATGAAACCGCCCCTTTTTTTTAATGTATGTTCAAAATAATGTTGATTTCAAGGAGCTTTTATGTTTTTTAGCAAATTAATGAAGGATATGTTAGGTAGTATAACGATCATGGGTAGCCTGTTTTTTGGCCTGGGTTGTACTCCTGTATCTGTAATACAAGAAACTAACCCGGTTCCCCTGGCTTTTCCAGGAGCAGAAGGTTTTGGAAAATACACAACCGGCGGTCGCGGTGGTAAAGTTTACCTGGTGAATAATTTGGAAGATGATGGAGAAGGCAGCCTGCGCCAGGCATTAAACAGGAGTGGAAGCAAGATCATTGTATTCAATGTCTCGGGAACCATTCATCTTAAATCGCCAATGAATATAAAAGCCAACACGACCATCGCTGGTCAAACAGCTCCCGGGGATGGAATCTGCATCGCCGATCAACCGGTAAAAATTGATGGTGATAATGTGATCATTCGTTACATGCGTTTCCGGATGGGTGATCGTTACCAGAACACCGGTAAAGTTCATGGTGCAGGCAGCGATGATGCTTTAAGTGCAAACAGGAAAAAAAATATCATCATCGACCATTGTTCCATAAGTTGGAGCACCGATGAAGTTTTAAGTGTGTATGCGGGAGACAGTACAACCATTCAATGGTCCATTATTTCAGAGCCTTTAAATTATTCCTATCACTTTGAAAAAGGCGGAGATGATTTTCAGCATCATGGATATGGTGGAATCATAGGCGGAAGGCATATTTCCATTCATCATAACCTGTATGCGCATTGCCAAAGCCGCACACCCCGTTTTGATGGAATACGCAATTTGAAAAATGATGTTGAACTGGCAGATTTTACCAATAATGTGATTTATAATTGGGGAGGTAATAATGTGTATGGCGGCGAAGGAGGAAATTATAATATTGTAAACAACTATTACAAAAGCGGACCCAACACTAAAAAGTCTGTGATGTACCGGGTGGCCAATCCATTTAAAAGAGAAAATGAAATACCTTTTGGCAAATATTTTATTGATGGCAATTTTGTACACGGTTCTCCTGGAGTAACGAACGATAATTGGAAAGGCGTCGTAATGGATAAAGGAACTGATGTCGATGTTGCCCTGGCAAAAATGGAAAATCCACACCCGGTAATTGTTGTCGGCTTACAAAAATCAATGGATGCTTACAATGCTGTAATGAATGATGCGGGTGCCAGTTTTCGGAGAGATACCCTTGATCAGCGTATTATCAATGATGTAAAAAATGGTACGGGACGGATCATCGATGTACAAGGTGGTTTTCCACATGGAACTGCCTACGAACAAACGAAGCATGCATGGCCGGTACTTCGTTCATCATCACCTCCTGCAGATGCTGACCAGGATGGCATGCCGGATGAATGGGAAAAAAAGAACGATTTGAATCCTGCAGATGCATCTGATGCCTCAGGTTATCATTTAAACAAATATTATACAAATGTTGAAGTGTACGTCAATAGTTTGATAAAAACTAAAGATTTCTAATATGCATGCACGTTATATATTTTTTATTTTACTTGCATTTATTGCAATGTCATTTTCTTTTACTACTAAGCCAATCACGATTTATATGATTGGCGATTCCACGATGTCAATAAAGGCGCCCAGGGCTTACCCGGAAACGGGATGGGGAATGCCCTTTGCCGGTTTTTTCGATAGCACAGTAAAAGTAGATAACCGGGCTAAGAATGGAAGAAGTACCCGCACATTTATCTCCGAAAATTTATGGCAACCGGTATTTGATAATTTGAATGAAGGTGATTATGTATTTATCCAGTTTGGGCATAATGATGAATCAAAAGAAAAGACGGAAAGATATACTACGCCAGATCAGTACAAAGAAAATCTTACCCGTTTTGTAAAAGAAACCAGGTCTAAAAAAGCGATACCGGTTTTACTGACGCCGGTTTCCCGCAGGCGATTTGACAAGGAAGGCAATGCACTCGAAACACATGCCGCTTATTCTCCATTGGTAAAAGAAGTTGCCAAAGCGTTGAATGTTTTGTTTATTGATTTGGATACAAAGAGCAAAGATTTATACCAGCAAATGGGGGTGGAAAATTCCAGGCTATTATTCCTGCAATTGAAGCCGGGGGAACATCCCAATTATCCTGGAGGCAAAGATGATAATACACACTTCAATGAATTGGGTGCAAGGCTGATTGCACAAATTGTATTGGCAGAGGTTAAGGTCATTGATCCTCTATTGGCGGAAAGGATCATTAAAAGATAAGTCATGAAGAAAACTGTTTATTCATTGTTTGTTTGCTTCATTTTATTGGTTCCGGTTTTTTGTTATTCGCAAATCAGCAGGTTTATCGTTGCGAAGGATGGATCCGGTGATTTTACTTCTGTTCAATCTGCACTGGATGCGGTTCCCGAAGGCAATGCTTCCCGCTTTGAAATTTTTGTCAAAAATGGCATTTATAAAGAGGTGATTGTTGTTGATGCCCGCAAAAATTTTATTTCATTGATTGGAGAGGATAAACTTCAAACCATACTCACATACGATAACCGTTCTGGATTAATAAAGCCTGATGGTGATACATTAAATACCTGGACCTGCGCATCCTTTTTTGTGTATGGAAATGATTTTCATGCCGAGAATATAACATTCGAAAACACAGCGGGTTTCACGGCCGGGCAAGCCGTGGCTTTACGAGTGGAAGGAAACAGGGCTTCGTTTAAGGATTGCCGTATGATTGGCAACCAGGATGTGCTTTTCCTGAGTGGCTCTGGCGTAAAGCATTATTTTGAAAATTGTTATATAGAAGGGACCACTGATTTTATTTTCGGTGCGGCAACCGCTGTTTTTCAAAATTGTCATATCCACAGTAAAAAGAATTCACATGTAACCGCGGCATCTACGAATACTATTATTCCTTTTGGATTTGTCTTTTTTAATTGTAAACTAACGGCAGATCAAAAGACGAATAAGGTTTCTTTGGGCCGGCCATGGACGCCAGCTGCTTCCGTAACTTATATTCATTGCTGGATGGGTGATCACATCATCCCGGAGGGATGGAATAACTGGCGAAATCCTGCCAATGAAAGCACAGCCCGTTATGCAGAGTATAAAAGTGAAGGCCCGGGTGCTAACCCCGAAGCAAGAGTTTCCTGGGCCAGGCAATTAAATGATGAAGAAGTTAAAAGATTTACGCTTCCAAATATTCTTGGAACATGGGAACCATATAAGTAATTGTGGCTGTTAATTCATTCAATGAAAAATTTAATATTAATACTCATTTTATTTCCCTCAGTATATGTAACTGCACAGGATCAATCCAAAACATGGATTGCAGACCAGGGAAATGGAATGTATAAGAACCCGGTTTTACATGCCGACTATTCAGATCCGGATGCGATTCGGGTAGGAGATGATTTTTATATGACGGCTTCATCCTTCGAAGATGTTCCGGGGTTGCCGATCCTTCATTCAAAGGATCTGGTTAACTGGAAGCTCATTGGCCATGCGCTTCCTAGGTTAATTCCTATAAATCATTTTTCAGTTCCCAGGCATGGAGAAGGCGTATGGGCTCCATCGATCCGCTATCATAATAACGAATTTTATATTTATTATCCAGATCCTGATTTCGGCATCTATCTTACAAAAGCCAAACATCCTTCCGGTCCGTGGTCTGAGCCAATATTGGTTGAAGGCGGGAAAGGTTTGATTGATCCCTGCCCGTTATGGGATGATAACGGTGATGCATACCTGGTTCATGCATATGCAGGTAGCCGTGCAGGTATTAAAAGCATTATCGTAGTTAAAAAAATGAACAGCGAAGGAACTAAAGTAATTGACCAGGGAAAATTGGTTTACGATGGTCATGAGGCTGATCCCACCATTGAAGGACCGAAGTTTTATAAAAGAAATGGATACTATTACATTTTTGCACCAGCAGGTGGTGTGTCTACAGGTTGGCAAACTGTTTTAAGATCAAAGAATGTTTATGGGCCTTATGAAAGAAAGGTTGTAATGCACCAGGGTTCTACAAAGATCAATGGACCGCACCAGGGTGCATGGGTAAATACACCAACAGGTGAGGATTGGTTTCTGCATTTCCAGGATAAAGAAGCATATGGTCGCATTGTGCATTTGCAACCGATGAAATGGGTTGCTGACTGGCCCGTTATTGGGGAGGATAGGGATGGAGATGGAATTGGTGAACCAGTTGCTATTTACAAAAAACCGGGAATAAAAACTAACAACATAATTTTTGCACCTCCTGAAACAGATGATTTTAATGAAGCAGAATTAGGATTGCAATGGCAATGGATGGCTAACCCGGAGGCATGGTGGTATTTCTTAAATCCTGCAAAGGGCCAGTTAAGACTGTATGCTGTTAGGCCACCAGCCGAAGCAATAAATCTATGGGCTGTTGGCAATATACTTCTACAAAAATTTCCAGCACCTGCATTCAGCATGACAACAAAATTGTCTTTTTCTCCAAACTCAAAATTGCAAGGAGAAAAAACCGGTTTAGCAGTTATGGGTCTCAGTTATGCAGCTTTTTATTTGGAATCATCGGTTGATGGATTGCAATTGGTATATGCAATATGTAATGATGCTGATAAAAGCAATTTGGAATCAAGGAGAATAATTTCAAAACAAATTAAGGGCGACATTTATTTACGGGTTACAGTGAAAGAAGGTGGACTTTGCTCTTTTGGTTATAGTAAGGATGGAATTACATTTATGAATTCAGGTGAAATATTTACTGCAACACCCGGTAAATGGAAGGGTGCCAAGGCCGGCATTTTTTGCAGCGGGCAGCAGCCATCTAACGATGCCGGATATGCGGATTTTGAATGGTTTCGGGTTGAGCCTTTAAATCCTTAATATTGTAGGATCATTTTCAATGTGA
>CAMPGG010000236.1 GCA_946885335.1 uncultured Chitinophagaceae bacterium | reverse complement strand
GGATTTGCGCATGATCTGGTTGCATTATCAGTAGGTGTTCAGAAAATGATCCGCAGTGATAAAAGCTGTTCAGGCGTTGGTTTTACGCTGGAACCAGAATCCGGTTTCAGGGACATCATTCACATCAGTGGTGTTTGGGGACTGGGTGAAAATATTGTGCAGGGCACAGTAACACCCGATGAATTTTTTATTTTTAAACCTACACTTCGGCAAAATAAAAAAGCCATCATACAGAAGAAATTGGGAGAAAAAGCACAAACCATGATCTATGCGGAAAAAGGTGCTGAAATTTCAACCATCAATATTAAAACCCCTGTTGAAAAAAGGGAACAGTTTGTGCTGAATGATGATGAGATCATACAACTGGCTAAATGGTTTTTAGTGATTGAAGAACACTATCAAAAACCGATGGATATAGAATGGGCAAAAGATGGATTAACCAATGAACTTTTCATTGTACAGGCAAGACCTGAAACGGTACATTCACAAGCCAATCCGTTTCATGTTAAAGAATTTACTTTACTGGAAAAAGGTAAAACATTAACTACGGGCAATGCGATTGGAAATAATTTAGCAACGGGGATTGCCCGGATTTTACATTCCCCGAAAGAGGGTGATAAATTAAAAAAAGGAGAGATCATTATTACTGATATGACCTCACCTGATTGGGACCCGATCTTAAAAAATGCTGGAGCCATCATTACCAATAAAGGAGGCAGAACAAGCCATGCGTCTATTGTTGCCCGTGAGTTAGGTGTTCCGGCAATTGTTGGTTGTGGTGATGCCACAGAAGCCATTCATGATGGCGATA
Organism: uncultured Chitinophagaceae bacterium; assembly: GCA_946885335.1. The sequence continues at coordinate 4,660 of CAMPGG010000236.1, read as the reverse complement.
TGATAACTGTTTCATGCTGTGAAGGAAAGACAGGTTTTGTTTATGAGGGTGAATTAAAATATAAAATAACCGAGCTGGATTTCTCACATGCAAAGAAACCGAAATCAACCCAGGTCATGATGATAGCTGGTGATCCTGACAAGGCATTCCAATTATCATTTTATCCAAATGATGGTGTTGGTTTGATGCGTATTGAATTCATCATCACCCATTTTATCCAGGTACATCCCATGGCCCTGGTAAAATTCGATGCCTTGAAAGACGATGCTGTTAAACAGCAAATTGAAGAACTCACACATCATTATCCTGATAAAGAAAAATATTTTGTTGATAAGCTGGCTGAAGGTGTGGCAACCATTGCTGCCGCATTTTTCCCGAAAGATGTGATCGTACGCATGAGTGATTTTAAAACAAACGAATATGCCAACCTGATTGGCGGAAAAGATTTTGAACCGCATGAAGAAAATCCCATGCTGGGATTTCGGGGAGCTTCCAGGTATTATCACGAACTGTATAAAGATGGATTCAGGCTTGAATGTGAAGCCATAAAAAGCGTTCGGGAAGAGATGGGATTAACAAACGTAAAAGTGATGATCCCCTTTTGCCGGACCATTGAAGAAGGGAATAAAGTGATTGAAGTAATGAAAGAAAACGGCCTGGACAGGGATAAAGATGAAACCCTGGAAATTTATGTCATGGCCGAAATACCCAGCAATGTTTTACTGGCTGAAAAATTTGCCGAAATTTTTGATGGATTTTCAATCGGCTCAAACGATTTAACACAATTAACGCTGGGTATTGACCGTGATTCTTCTATTGTGAGCCCGCTGTTCAGTGAACAAAATGAAGCAGCCAAGGAAATGATTGCGACGGTGATTCATAAAGCAAAGGCAGCAGGAACAAAAATTGGTTTATGCGGACAGGCACCAAGTGATTTTCCTGAATTTGCAAAATTCCTGGTTGAACAAGGTATCGACAGCATATCCTTTAATTCCGATGCCATACTAAAGGGAATCGAAAATATTTTACAGGCAGAAAAAAAATTAAAGGATCATTTACTGCATGATTTTTAACGGGTATAATCCGGTTATAAAAACCTGATCTTAACACCCCCATTTATTACAAACCCATCGACCGGCGCATAGATATCCCTGAACAAAGGGTCATTGATCGTTCCGGTGAAAATAGTATCAAACCTGGTTTGGCGGGTATCTGTAAAGTTTTCAAAATTCAGGAACAGGGAGAATTTTTCCCAGGACTTTTCACCCATCAAACCAAATGTCCAGTAAGATTTACCTATTGCGCCATCATTTAATTTTTGTGGGCTGAAATAATAAGCTTCTAAACCGATCTTCAATTTTTCTTCTTTTTCATACATCAGTACATTGTTTAAGCGATGCCGGGCTGTCAGCGGAAACCAACTTTTTTCATTGTCATAATAACTATTTACATCTGCATAAGTATAACCCACAAATAATTTAAAATCTTCGTATGTGAAACGGAGGTTGGTTTCGGCTCCTTTCGTATCAACGTGGCCATTGGCATTCATAAATTGAAAAGCATTATTGACTTGTGTTAAAACAAGCGGATCATTTAGCCTTGTATAAAAAAATAACTGGTTGATGGCAATTCCTACTTCGGCTAAACGTGCCCGATAGTTCAGATCAAAGTTTCCACCAACGGATTTCTCATTGGAAACGGTTTGATTCAAGGGAAGAATATTTTCGAAATGAAGTCTTTCCGCATCTTCATTAAAAACGGTAGGCGTTTTATATCCCAGTCCACCACCCAGCCTGGCTGTAAAGTTTTGATTCATTTTAAACATGGCTGAAAACCGGGGTAATAATTCAAATCCATATTCCTCTACATAATCACCTCGTAAACCTGTTTCCAAAGTAAAGCGGGGCGATATTGTCCATGCATTCTGAACAAATAACCCCAATGTATTAAAATGATAATCTCTTAATGCATTATTATTTATTCTTTCTTCTGCAAAATCGTCTGTAATAAAATTTGCACCAATTACCCATTGCGCCTTCTCACCCAAATTACTATAAGTAGCTTCAGTAAATGTGGATTGCTGAATGCCTTCAAAAACATAGGCCGGTATTTGTATAAACCTGTTGAAACGGCTGTAACTGTTTTTAAAATTTAGCTGCGACTTATCGTTTATTGTGTGGGTCAGCTGCGCCTGCGTGGTGAACCTGTCCGTCTGGTTATTTTCAAAATAACCAGCTGTTCCATTTTTTATATACTCCATGCTTCCGCCTGTCCGGTCTTCAGTAATAAAACTGAAACCAATCCTGGCTGATGTTTTATCACCATACAAGAATAAGTTTGGATTGATGGTATAGCGTTCAAATTCCGGGATGGCTGTAAGTCCAATATCTGCCGGATCATATGCATTGCCAGTATTACGTGAACCAAATACAGTAATGCCCATTTTATTAAACCGCTGACTGTAAAATGCACTGAGATCCAATCCACGGGCAGAAGTGCCATTCGCCAGGAAATTCAATTCTTTATTTTCAGTGGGTGTTTTTGATACAAGATTTACCAGGCCAGCTATGGCACCACCACCATATAAAGTTGACGAAGAACCTTTGATCACTTCAATTTGTTTCAGGTCCAATGGTGCCACCTGCATCAGGCTCAATCCGCCGGAAAAACCTGCATACAATGGAAACCCGTCTCTTAAAATTTGGGTATAACGTCCATCCAAACCCTGGATGCGGATACTGGAATTATAAGATGTAGCTGAAGTTTGCTGTGTTTGAATACCCGTGCTTTCATTTAAAAGCATGCGGATATCACCGGGTTTCATGTTACCTTTTTCAGTAAGTTCTTCACCCGAAATTGTTTCCACCCTTGTTGGAATATCGCTGATGGACCGGCTGAGCCTTGTAGCCGTAACGATCACTTCTTCTTCATGACCATGGCCTTCAGTCAAAATAACTTCCAATGGTTCCCCGCCGGGTTGTGGCACTTCCACCCTGATTTCCAATTCCTCCATTTCAACAAATGAAATGACAATGCTGTAGTTGCCGGCAGGCACATTGTTGAAAACAACTAAACCATTACTATCCGCAACAGCAGATTGATTTAAAGACGAGATAGTCGCAGTCGCGCCAGCCAATATTTCTTTTTCATCATTTTTAATCAATAGCTTAATACTGTGTTGTGCAAACAGGCCTGTAGAAAAAAGCAACAGGCAACAGAAAAGTATTTTTTCCTTCATGGCGGCGAAATTCGCACATTTAAAATTAAATTTGAACAGTGAAATTAATTTGGATCAGCAGGTTGCTGCATTTACCGGATCAATAAATTATTCACTTAAAAAATCTAAAATGCGTGTTGTTATTGTTGAGGCACGATTTTTTATAGGCGATACATACACTATTAATTAACCTTATTTATTCCACAAAAAAACTCTTACATATGCCTGAAACTACACTGCAGGACAAAAAAGCAAGAAAAGTACTTATTGTTGAAGATGAAGGCGATATGCGCCTGTTACTGGATATTATGCTGAATGGCAAAAGCAATTTGGAAATGGAATATGCCAAAAGCCTCAAAGATGCCGGAACTTTTCTGCAGGAAGAACAACCCGATGTGGTCATCCTGGATAATAAATTACCCGATGGTTTGGGTATCGATTACATCAGCGAGATCAAAAAAAATTACCCGGAAATCAAGATCATCATGATCTCTGGTTATGATGCTTCAGCCGAAGATGTTGCGCTGGAAAATGGTGCAAATATTTTTCTTCAAAAACCTTTTACCAGGGACCAGTTGTACAACTCCATTGTCCAATTGCTGGATCATAAGAATTAAAAAATTCAATGGCAATTGAATGATTTAATTTGAATCAATTATAAAATACAACATTAATTTTCCTTTAGCCTTAACAGGTATTAAACCCAGTTTAATATTTGTTAAGGTTTTTTATTCCAATTATTCTGTTGAAATAAAGATTTAAATTTTGATAAAATAATTTTATGTACCTGCTCCTTCTCTTGATGTATAACAGTATCCTGTTCTTAACGCCCAACTGGCAAAACAACATGGAAAAGGCACAAGAACAAGCCAAAGCAGAAAATAAAAATATTCTTTTAAATTTTGCCGGATCAGACTGGTGCGGACCATGCATCATTCTTAATAAAGAAATTTTTGATTCTGAAGTCTTTGAGCAATACTCAAATGATCATTTAATATTGGTAAAAGCGGACTTTCCCCGGCTTAAAAAAAATCAACTCTCTAAAGAACAACAAAAATTAAATGACCAGTTAGCAGAAAAATATAATAAAGATGGCGTGTTCCCATTAACCCTGTTATTAAGCCCTGATGGGATCGTTTTAAAAAAATGGGAAGGCCTTCCTCGTATTTCTCCTGAAGGTTTCACTGACGAGATAAAGCTTTTGGAAAATGCAATTAAATAAAGTGATTGATAAAACTTCACTTTACAAAGAAACCCTAAAGTTAATGGGTAACCGCTTTGAAATAAGTGTAGTCACCCATAATAAGTTAAGAGCAAAATTGTGCATACAAGCGGCAGTGGATGAGATTCGTCGAATTGAAAAATTGCTGACCACCTTTAATGAATCGAGCCAAACAAACCTGGTTAACCGGAATGCTGGTTTAATGCCCGTAAAAGTTGACA
>CAMPGG010000235.1 GCA_946885335.1 uncultured Chitinophagaceae bacterium | reverse complement strand
CTTACACTCACCCAATAAACAGAATCTTTGGATAAACCTTTTAATGCATAATTTAATAAACCGGCTCCGGGTGAAATATGGGAACTCACCATTTCAGTTCCATCCAAACGCATCACTTCGTATTGCATGGCACCAGGTACCGCCGTCCAGTTAAGATTAATATATCCTTCGCATTGAACCGTTGAAAGCGTTAGTGTGGGTCTGCCTAAAATAGTAAAAGGCTGGCTGCTGCTTTGACTTCCGGTTGTATTATTGGTAACTCTTACCAGTGCTTTATCGGTTGGTACATTTGGAACGGTCCATGGGTAATGCCTTACGCCAGCATTTGATTGAAAAGATGTCCAGTTGCTGCCATCATCCGTTGAAATCTCTATGGTATATGTTGCTGCTACTGTAGACGCATCTTCCCAGGTAATGAGTACCGATTCGGCTGGTAATAATGATTCGCCCCCAAAAGGAAAATTAATGTTGGTGCCAGCAGGTATAATATCATAAACAATAAAATATTCCTGTTGTGCATTTTGATTGATGGACGTTCCATTGATCTTAATTGTATAATTGCCTGGTTCAGGATCATTGATCACTACCTGCTCCATATTGTTGATATGGTCGACACCTGTTGTGGCAATATTCTCCACATTGGTGGGTGTATTATCTAAAATTTTAGGATGAATCACAGCAGCTGAAGGCGTGGTTAATGTAAGATCAAGGTCATTCACCAGTGATTGTGCAGACAATACCGAAGCAGAAGGATCGTGCCAGTAAAGCATCACTTTTATTTGCGCCGTATTTGCAGGAACACCAGTAATGGTATGTACATTATTATTGCCCTGGTTTACTGTTGAAATGAAGTATTGTTCCTTTTCAAGCATTTCAGAGGAACGATTCAAATTCATCAGTCCATAACCATTTCTAAAATCAGGACCGGCATTTCCCAAATCAGCACCACCATTACAGATCAATGCCTTCATCAAACCACTTTTTGGATCTGTATTTCCATTTTGCTGCCGGTATTGCTGGTACAATAAAGCCAATCCGCCTGTTACGGAAGGCGCCGCATTACTGGTTCCTGTACTGGTAAAATATCCGTTGTTATTTCCTGTTGAAACAATACCTGCACCCTGCACCATGATCTCCGGTTTTAAGCGACCATCTTTAACCGGGCCCTTACTTGAATTATTATAATTCATTCCACCAACAGTGATAATATTTTTAGCCGATTGAAATCCACCCAAAACCGTTTGAAACCCGGGCGGAAAAGGACTGCAGGATACAGTTCCATCATTGCCCACAGCAAAAACATGTTGCAGGTTGGGCATTTCAAATGCCTGTTGATCCAGGATATAGGAAATGATATCATAAGAACCTGCATACTCACAGTCACCCGTAACCGCACCATAAGAATTATTGGTGACCACCATATTATGATCTTTCACATAAGCCGGTGAATTGGAGATGATGCCTGAGAAAGTCTGGCTGATAATAGTAGCTGCGGGTGCAAAACCTTTATTTTTTTCCTCCCGAATGCCTGCACCGGCTACTGTACCTGCCACATGTTTTCCATGTGTTTCATTGCTGGCAACCGCGGCCCGGTCTATCACCCGGTTTTTAAAATCTATATGCGAAATGATGTTTGCATTATCACCCACACCCACCACAACGCCTTTGCCATCCAGTGCTTTTCCACCCAAACCTGTACTCGCCGTCAATGCCCTGGAAGCTGAATACGCATGGCTGTTAAAATTTAATGGCTGATCAGGATGTGGAACAGGTTCTATAAATTCTAAAAATGAAAATGAAGCAACTTCTAATAATCGTTTTTTAGAAATCCTGAAACCGATGACCTGGTACCTGGCATATTGCCGGTCGAGTATTTCAATATTTTTTTGTTGCAATAAATTTTGAACCTGCTCAAAAGAAAAAGTTTTTGGAAAGGTTGCCCATACATCAACCATACCATTTACTTTCTGTGCCCATTGAGGAATATTACCAGACGCTAAAGCCGGGTGCATTTTCTGACCTGGTGAAAGTTGGAATATCGATACAGCTTTGGCAGATTTCAATACCTGCAGGGAAAGCCGGTTGTGAATAGCAGCTAAATAAGTATTCTTTGGAAGGTAATTTAAAAGCTCGATTCCCGCAGCTGAAAGAATCTTTCTTTCGCCTGCACCAGGCGTTTGATTAAACTGGATATAAATGAAGATTTTTTCATCCCATTTTGTCCCATTTTGGTTTATGCTGTCAATGGTTTGTTCATCCACATTTGCCCGGGGATAGAATGTCCCGGATTTAAGTAAAAGCGGGTGGGTTTGTCCAGGCTGGCCAAAACAAGTAAATGCAAGGAGTAAATGCAGTGCCAGCAAGGAAAGGAAAGGAATTTTCATAAGCGGTATACAGCTTTAAATATAACAAAAATGCCGGCTACCGTAAACCGGGTTATTTTAAAACTACTCCATAACGTTAGAAACGGCAGGATGTTTTATAACCGCTTTATGAACCTGGGAAAGAAAGCGGTGCATTTCTTCCATGGAAGGAATGGGAGTAACCACCAGCAGGAACAGTTTGCCGGCCTGTTTCAATTTTGCCTTATTGGTTCCTGTTTGTATAAAAGACAGCAGTTCCTTGAAAATATCCGATTCAAAATAGGGTGAATCGGGGCGATTAATAAAGAAACATTTTAATACAGCATCTTTCAACAACATCTTTTCAAAACCTAATTCAACAGCCAGCCTACGGCAACGCACAGTTGTAAATAAATCTTCAACCTGCTTTGGAACAGGACCAAAACGATCGGCTAACTCTGCATGAAATTCCTGGAGTTCCTGTTCGGTATCGCAATTATCCAGGCGCTGGTATAAAGACAATCTTTCTGTAATGGATTCCACATAATCGTCAGGGATCAGTATTTCCTGGTCCGTATCGATGGTACAATCCGTTACATAATCATCCTGTTTAGAAATTTCTTCTTTGAAGAGATCTTTAAACTTGCTGCGTTTTAATTCACGAATGGCTTCATTCAATATTTTCTGGTAAGTGTCAAAACCGATATCTGCCATAAAACCACTTTGTTCGCCGCCCAGCATATTACCGGCCCCGCGAATATCAAGATCCCTCATGGCGATTTGGAAACCGCTGCCCAGTTCACTGTGTTGTTCCAGTGTTTGTAAACGTTTGCGACTGTCATTGGGCAGGGTGCGCATAGGCGGCGATAATAAATAACAAAACGCTTTTTTATTACTCCTGCCCACCCGTCCTCTTAACTGGTGAAGATCACTCAAACCAAAATGATGCGCATTGTTTACGATGATGGTGTTTACATTCGGAATATCCACGCCGCTTTCAACAATGTTGGTACAAACCAATACATCATATTTACGATCGATGAAATCCAGGATATGCTTCTCCAATTCATGCCCTTCCATTTGCCCATGTGCATAACCGATACTCAGGTCAGGACAAAGCCCCTGGATAATACCGGTCATTTCTGCAAGCCCCTGTATGCGATTGTGTATGAAGAAAACCTGTCCGCCTCTTTCAGCTTCAAAATAAATGGCATCGCGGATAAAATCCTGGTTGAAAACATGCACTTCTGTTTGAATAGGCTGCCGGTTGGGTGGCGGCGTATTGATGATGCTCAGGTCACGGGCACCCATAAGGCTGAACTGCAATGTTCTTGGGATAGGCGTTGCCGTTAGTGTTAAACAATCTACCGTAGTACGCATGGTTTTTATTTTTTCCTTGTGTGCCACGCCAAATTTTTGTTCTTCGTCTATGATCAGTAAACCGAGGTCCTTGTATTTTACATCCTTACCCAATAAGGCATGCGTACCAATGATAATATCAATTTTACCTTCTTCCAGTTTTTTAAATACTTCTTTTTTTTCTTTGGCTGATTTAAAACGATTGACAAATTCAACCGTAACAGGGAAATCGCTTAAACGATCACTGAAAGTTTTATAATGCTGAAAAGCAAGAATGGTTGTTGGTACCAAAACGGCCGCCTGCTTGCCATCCACAACCGTTTTGAATGCGGCACGAATGGCAATTTCCGTTTTTCCAAAACCTACATCACCACAAACCAAACGATCCATGGGTGAAGGCGCTTCCATATCTTTTTTTACATCGGCCGTAGCCTTGCTTTGATCCGGCGTATCATCATAAATAAAAGAAGCTTCCAGTTCTGTTTGCATGTAATTATCCGGTGCATGCTGAAATCCTTTTTGCGCCTTCCTTTCCGCATATAACTGAATCAGGTCGAAGGCTATTTCCTTTACTTTGGTTTTTGTTTTTTCTTTCAGCTTATTCCACACATCGCTGCCCAACTTATTCACCTTCGGCACCGATCCTTCTTTACCTGAAAACTTAGATATCTTATGCAGGGAATTGATATTGACATAAAGTATGTCACTGTCTTTATACAAGATCCTAACGGCCTCCTGTAGCCGACCGTTCACTTCTATTTTTTGCAGTCCGCTGAATGTACCTACCCCATGATCAATATGCGTTACATAATCACCCGGTTGCAGTTCCCGCAAGGTTCGCATGGTCAGCGCCTTATTTTTATTATAAGCCTGCTTAATGCGGTATTTATGATAGCGTTGAAATATCTGGTGATCCGTATAACAAACTATTTTGAGGTCTTCATCAATAAAACCTTCATGTATAGCCGTAGCCAATGGGGTGAAATGAATGTTTGCACCCAGGTCCTCAAATATGCTGTGCAATCTTTCCAGCTGCCGGGGATTTTCGGCAAAAAGATAAAGTTGAAATTTTTTCTCTTCCCATTTTTTCAGATCGTTGATCAGTAATTCAAACTGCCGGTTGAATGCCGGTTGTTCTTTGGTTTGAAAAATGATTTCAAGATGGTGGGATGATTCTGAAGGTCGCGGACCAAATTCCACCAGGTGCCTTTGAGATAATCCTTGTTTAAAATTATTGGCAGATAAAAAATTTTCGGCTGTCGGAATATATTTTTCGTTGTCTTCATCTGTTTCAATGGTAATACGTCCATCTTCCATTGATTTTAAATAGAGTTGAAGATCATCATCAACCTGTTCCAGTTTTTCAAGACAAAGATCCTCGTCCTGCATCCAGACAATTGAATTTGCAGGCAGAAAATCCAGTATAGAAACCCGTTCCGTTTCAACGGCCTCATCACCTTTTGCATTCCCCATATTCGGGATAATGGAAACTTCAAGCAACCGTCGTTCACTTAACTGCGATTCGGGATCAACAATGCGAATGGAATCGACTTCATTGCCAAAAAGTTCTAAGCGGTAAGGTTTTTCATTACCGAAAGAATAAATATCCAGTATACCGCCGCGAATAGCAAACTGGCCCGGCTCGTATACAAAATCAGTTCTTTTAAATCCATAGTCAACCAGCCTGACTAAAAGCGCATCCACATCCAGTTCATCACCCGTTTTTACACTGATCAGGTTTGCGGATAATGTAGAAGGCAATGCTACTTTTTCGGA
>CAMPGG010000234.1 GCA_946885335.1 uncultured Chitinophagaceae bacterium | reverse complement strand
TTAATATTGAGAGATTTTTATCATGCATAACGTATAAAATGATATAACTTTCAAACCATGGATTGATGGATGACAGCACTCCGATAAACAAGGTGTCATGCTGAGCCTGTCGAAGCATCAAATTTTCAAATTGTTTAATTGTCAAATTGTATTCTATGCCAGATGATACGTTGCGAGTAAATATTAATGCAAACCGTAAACAGGAAAATAGTTTTGATGCCATTGTGATTGGCTCCGGCATCAGTGGTGGCTGGGCGGCAAAAGAACTTTGTGATCATGGTTTAAAAACTTTGGTGCTGGAGAGAGGAAGAAATGTTGAACACAATAAAGACTATCCTACCGCCAATAAAAAACCATGGGAATTTAAACACCGCGGTCAAATGACCAAACAGTTTATCCAGGAAAATCCTTTGATCAGTAAGTCTGCAGGATTTGGAGAGGATACTGCCCATTTTTTTATTAAGGATAAGGATCATCCATACATACAGGAGAAACCTTTTGACTGGATCCGAGGTTACCAGGTTGGTGGAAAATCATTAACCTGGGGACGTGCATGCCAGCGCTGGAGTCAGTATGAATTTGCAGGTCCCGCAAGGGATGGTTTTGGTATTGAATGGCCGATCAGTTACCATGAAATTGCTCCATGGTATTCGCACGTGGAAAAATTTATTGGTGTTTGCGGAACTAAAGATGGCATTGATGCAATGCCTGATGGCGAGTTTCTGCCTCCGTTCGATTTTAATTGTGCAGAGACCATGTTATCGAAAAAAATTAAAGAGCATTATAAGGACCGCCACATGGTTCATGCAAGATGGGCACAATTGACAGAACCAAAAGACATCCATATACAACAGGGAAGATCTAAATGTTTGGCAAGAAATCTATGTATGCGGGGTTGCCCATTTGGTGGCTATTTCAGTTCGGTATCTTCTACACTACCCTGGGCAAAAAAAACAGGCAACCTAACTGTCAGGCCATTTTCCGTTGTGCATTCCATTATTTATGATGAAGCAAAACAAAAAGCTGTTGGTGTTAGGGTGATCGACAGCAATTCAAAAGAAGCCACGGATTATTTTGCCCGGATCATTTTTGTAAACGCATCCGCGTTGAACAGCAATTTGATTTTACTGAATTCAACTTCAAACCGTTTTCCTGGCGGACTTGGAAATGATAACGGGTTGTTGGGAAAATATGTAGCGCATCACAATTACAGGGCTTCTGTAAATGCGGAAATTGAAGGCATGGAAGACAAATATTATTATGGCAAAAATCCCACAGAACCCATCCTGGCCAATTACCGCAACCTGTATAAAAACGATATGGATTATGTAGGTGGATTTACCACATTTATGGGCGCATATCGTGGAGGAATAGACGAAAACTCGTTGCCGGAAACTATTGGCGGGGACTATAAAGACGCCATGTCAGAACCAGGCAAATGGGGTTGTTATATGTATATGCAGGGAGAAACGATACCCAAAGAAAGCAATCATGTTCGATTAAGTAAAGACCAAAAAGACCAATGGGGCATTCCGCTTTTAATTATGTCGGTTGATTATGATGATAATGATGAAAGAATGATCAAAGATTTTTTAACCCAAAGTGCTGAGATGCTTGAGAAAGCCGGGTGCAAAAATGTTAACACACATGATAATCATCAGCCACCAGGATTAGATATTCACGAAATGGGTGGTTGCCGCATGGGTAAAGATCCAAAGACTTCTTTACTAAATAATTTTAACCAAATGCATCAATGCAAAAATGTTTTTGTAACGGATGGCGCCTGTATGACGAGTACAGGAAATCAAAGTCCTTCCCTTCTTTATATGGCATTGACCGCAAGAGCAGCCGGATTTGCAGCAGAAGAAATGAAGAAAGGCAATTTATAATTTCATCAACACAAAATATTTAACGTGAAAAATATAGTGCAGGCCTTCTTGCTTTTAGTAATCCCATTTTTTTCAATTGGCCAACAAAAAACGATAGACCAAAAAGTTGATTCAGTTTTAAAGTTGATGACACTGGAAGAAAAAGTTGGCCAGATGAACCAGTATTCCGGCATGTGGGAACACACCGGTCCCATTACGAAACAAGGCGATATACTTGACCAGGTAAAAGATGGAAAATTAGGCTCCATGTTAAATATTAATGGAGTGCCCCATACCAGGGAATTACAGGAACTGGCCATGCAATCCCGTTTAAAAATTCCATTGCTTTTTGGGCAGGATGTTATTCATGGATTTAGAAACACATTTCCCATTCCATTAGCGGAAGCCGCCAGTTGGGATATGGAAATTATTGAAAGGGCTGCCCGGGTTGCAGCAACGGAAGCTGCAGCTGCCGGCATTCACTGGACATTTGCACCGATGGTTGATATCAGTCGTGATCCTCGCTGGGGAAGAGTTATGGAAGGTGCTGGTGAAGACCCATACCTGGGATCAATGATCGCCACGGCAAGAGTAAAAGGTTTCCAGGGTAAAGGATTGGGAAATATTGATGCAGTTATGGCTTGTGCAAAACACTTCGCAGCTTATGGTGCGGCTATTGGTGGCCGTGACTATAATTCTGTGGACATGAGTGATCGTACATTATGGGAAATATACCTGCCGCCCTTTAAAGCTGCTGCCGAAGCAGGTGTTGCAACGTTCATGAATTCTTTCAACGATCTGAATGGAATCCCGGCATCCGCCAGTAAATATTTGCAACGCGATATTTTAAAAGACAAATGGAATTTTAAAGGATTTATCGTGAGCGATTGGGGTTCTATTGGTGAAATGATACCGCACGGATATGTGAAAGATAATTATGAAGCCGCATGGAAAGCCTCTTTAGCCGGCAGCGATATGGATATGGAAAGTCGCAGCTATATCAATCACCTGGCTACTTTGGTAAATGAAGGCAAAGTACCTGTAGCCATTATTGATGATGCGGTAAAAAGAATTCTTTACAAAAAATTTGAAATGGGTTTGTTTGATGATCCTTATAAATACAGTAATGCGGAACGGGAGAAAAAAGTATTGGGTAATCCACAGCATGCTTTGATTGCAAGAGATGTGGCAAAGAAAAGTATCGTATTACTAAAGAATGAAAATAATGTTTTACCTATTTCAAAATCAACCAAAACCATTGCATTTATTGGCCCCATGGTGAAGAGAGTAAGAGAGAACCTGGGGTTTTGGTCTATTGAATTTCCTGATTCAAATTATATTGTTTCGCAGTGGGAAGGCTTGCAAAATAAGCTGGGAAATAAAACCAAATTATTATATGCTGAAGGCTGCGGTATTGAAGATACTTCCCGTGCAGGTTTTGCAAATGCAATTGCTGTTGCAAAGCAGGCGGATATTGTGATCATGAGTGTAGGTGAACGCAGAGATATGAGCGGAGAAGCAAAAAGCCGCTCCAATATTAATTTACCTGGCGTGCAGGAAGAATTGATCAAAGCCATTCATGCGACCGGTAAGCCCGTTGTTGTAATGATCAATGCAGGCAGACCGCTGGTGTTTCAATGGACATCAAAAAATATCCCCGCTATTTTGTATACCTGGTGGTTGGGCAGCGAAGCTGGAAACGCTATTGCAGATGTATTATTTGGCGATTATAATCCATCCGCAAAATTACCTATGACATTCCCAAGGTCAGTAGGACAGATCCCGATCTTTTACAGTCATTTAAATACGGGCAGGCCTGCACAAAATGACAGCGACCGTTTTTATCGCTCAGCATATAATGACTTATCTATTTACCCACAGTATGAATTTGGTTATGGATTGAGTTATACAAGTTTTACTTATGACAGCCTCCTGGCAGATAAAACAAAAATGAAAAGTGATGAAGTAATATCTATCAAATGCAGGATCACTAATACTGGAAAATTTGCGGGGGAAGAAGTGGTTCAATTGTATTTGCGTGATAGAGTCGCTTCCCTGGTTAGGCCGGTAAAAGAACTTAAGGATTTTAAAAAGATCATGTTACAACCTGGTGAGTCAAAAATCATTGAATTCATTATTGATAAGGACAAACTTTCATTTTATAATCAACAACTGGATTGGGTAGCTGAACCAGGCGAATTTGAAATCATGATCGGTTCCTCATCCGCAGATATCAGGTTGAAAACATTAATAGAATTGAAATAAGAAATAAAACCTTGGATTTCATCAATTAATAATATTCTCGCTTTAATATCTCCATAGCGCTGGCCCGGTTTTTTAGCATGCCTGATTAGGAATAATATTTATTATCCCATTTACCTAAAATCATTATTATGAAAATAGCAAGTTTATTTTCAGTTATGGTTCTGTTGATCAGCGCATGTACAACTACCAAAAACATTAAGGAAACGCCGGCAGCTGATAATGCTTTATTTCAAAGTGCAGTTGCAGTTTGGGAAGGCTCCCTGCCTTGTGCCGATTGCGAAAGCCTGGATTACCAGCTTACATTAAAAGCTGATAAAAGCTTTGATGAAAAATCACTCTACCGGGGTGAGTCATTAAGTGAAGTGCATGAAACGGGTACATGGGTAATGAATAAAGATTCTGTCATCATCCTGAAACAAGGTGAAACAATACTGAAATATTTTTCTTTTCATGGGCAACACCTTGAAATGATGGACCTGGAAGGCAAACCCATTGAATCTGCATTAAATTATCAACTACAGAAAGTGACCATACAGGATATGGATTTATTAACGGAAGGGAAATGGAGATTAATGGAAATGAATGGCGAACGGATACAGGTTGCTGATACTTCAAAAATTCCTACACTGGCTTTTGATGTTCCCAATAAAAAAATCCAGGGACGTGGAGGATGCAATAATTACAGTGGCGCATTTACCATAAAAGCTAACCTGATCGAAATAGGTCCAATCGTATCAACTAAAATGGCATGTACCGATATGATGGAAATTGAAACAGCATTTTTTGAAATGCTTTCTGAAAAAACACTGGAACACCGTGTAGCAGATGGTAAACTTTATTTGGGTGAAGCAAACAGTGGTTTGGTTTTTACCCGCATGTAAAAAGAAATTGATCACTTGTGAATTAAATTAAAAAAACCGGTCTATACGGACCGGTTTTCAATTTATTTAATTGCTCACATTTCAGGAGCGGGTTTAGCCATAAATTGAGCCATATAAATTACTTTACCATCTTTATTCAATTGCCAGATTTCGTGTAAGCGTGTTTTTGTTTCCTTACCTGAAGCATCAGTTGCCGTTTCAACACCCCAAATGCAAACCCAATCCTCATTTTTATCAAGGCTTTTAGTAGAGATCCATGCATTAACAGTACTTTCCACTTTTCCCTGTCCTGAACGATATTCTTTAATTGATTTCATTGCAGCTTCTTTACCTATAAAGCGGGTTCCGTCTGGTAATTCAACTACCAGGCTATCTGCAAAATAATCTGAATGCCTGTCAAGCATATTCTCATCATAGTCTTTCCAAAGCTCTAAAACCTTTTTTGCATGAGCCTGGTCATTCATTGCAAATTGAGATGAATAGTTGGCT
>CAMPGG010000233.1 GCA_946885335.1 uncultured Chitinophagaceae bacterium | reverse complement strand
TCTCCGCCATGCGCTTTTACAATATCATAACTCAATGATAAACCCAGTCCCGTTCCCTGCCCGGCTGGTTTAGTAGAAAAGAAAGGTTGAAAAATTTTATCTATTATATTTTGAGGAATTCCATTCCCGTTATCTGCAACTTTTATTTCAACTTTATCATTTATTTTTTTTGTACTTACTGTAACCGTTGGTTCGTAGTCTTCGATATGCTCAGACTGACATTCCTTCTTCTTTTGACCCACAGCATAAAATGCATTGGTAATTAAATTCAATATCACTCGCCCAATATCTTGTGGAATGATATTGATATTACCAATCGTTTCATCAAAATCTGTTTTCAATGTAGCGTTGAAAGATTTGTCTTTTGCACGCAAACCATGATAAGCTAATCGTAAATATTCATCAGCCAATTCATTGATATCAGTAGGTTCTTTTTGCCCGCTGCTGGTCCTTGAATGTTGCAGCATTCCTTTTACTATCGCATCAGCCCGTGTGCCATGATGATTTATTTTTTGTTCGTTTTCAATAATATTTTTTGCCAATAATTTTACTTCTTTCAAATTTCCTTTTTCAATTTCTTCATTCATTTCATGCAACAACTCCTTATTTATCTCCGAAAAATTATTCACGAAGTTTAACGGGTTTTGTATTTCATGTGCGATGCCGGCAGTAAGCTCACCCAGGCTAGCCATCTTTTCTGATTGAATGAGTTGTTTTTGTGTAAGCTGTAATTCATTCAATGTGTTATCCACCTGTTTTTTTGCAGCTTCCAGTTTATTAAAATCTTCGTAGCGGGCATAGGCTGTTGCAAATGCATTCGCAACAGATTGTATTAAGTCAATTTCTTCATCGGACAATTGTGTTGTATTGCCCACGTACAACATGCCTTGTAGAAAAGGTGCGAAATGCAAATAGAAACCACCACCAGGAAGGGTGCTGAAGTATTGCTCCGGGGAAGTGAATATACCTTTTTGAACCAGGTTTCCGGCAAAGGCAGTATACGCCTCTTCATCCCAATAGTCTATATAAAGTTTTTTATTTTGCCATTGATGCACTATTTGCGAAATATTTCCGGGTGTGTCGTAAGCCAGGTCGAAAGCTGCAATGGCTTTTCCATCAGGCGTAGAAAGATATGTATGAGCGACCCTTTGCAAGTCGTTCATGATAAACACACCACACCGAATAAAAGGAACGCCAAGTACCGTGAGCTCGTTCCAGATTAATGGTGTAATGGTTTCAAGGTCGCCGGTAGTACGCATCGATGCAATTTCTGCCCGAATGCGGTCAAGTGACGCCTGTTTAATTGCTTCTCTTGCCTGTGCTTCTGCTTTTTGAAGGTCAAGAAATCGGGTATGTGACTGTTCGAAAATCTTTCCAAATCGTTTCAGTATGCCATTCTCTGCTGCGGAGTAAGGAACACCGGAATAATTCATGATCCAGAGAGAGATTTGATTTAATAAAACCGTAGAGGCTGCTACTCCCTGGCCGCTCAAAATGTAATTTTTTCTTTCTTCGGGAATACCAGGTGCATAACTAAAGAGATGTTCGAAAAACTCGTTTTTCTCTTCCCGGGTATAGCTCTCGGTAAAAAAATCAAGGCCCTTTTCTTTAGCTTCTCTTGCTGTAGCAAATACAGGATGATTAAAATATGGGATATATGTTTTTACAGGGTATGGCTGACCAGGCGCTGCTGTCCAAAGGTTGTAGTCATCGCTTTCTTTATAGTTCAAATTAAAATGTGCAGAATCTATTTTAAAACCCAGGTAACGCAGTTGTTCAAACACAATTTGAATAACCTCCCGGAGTTCTTCGCTTTTTTGCATTCCTATTGTGCGACTTCGAACTCGTTCTAATGCTGCTTCTATCTGTGCTTCTCTTGCCTGTGCTTCTGCTTTTTGCAGATCCAGAAAACGTTTATATGCGAGATCAAAGGCAGCACCCATTTTTAATAAAATAGTTTTCATTTCGGGTTCAGGGGCAATTAAGGAATCCAGGTTCAGCTTGCCATGTGAAAGTTGAACCCCCGGATGCCAGACATGTTTTACATCATTTTCTTTAAAAAAATGAACAATGGTGTCTGCCATTCCAGTGTCGAATGACCTTACCCAATCAACGGTAACAGGAAGATCATTTTCATCCTGCTCTATAACAAAATATTTTTCATTGGTTTTCCATATTCTATTAAAATAAAATTCAGGATTGTTTTCTTCCAGCCGGAATACCATATCCGTGCTTTCCCATAAGCCATCCGCAAGCTGTTTGGTAGATGTATTGTCCCACAATCTTATTGACCCATCCTCCTGCCGGAGTGTAATAGAAGTGGATAGAACACCCGGAATATTCAAAGATTCCAATTCATTCCGCATGGTCAATACAACGGTCATAATTTCATCTGACTTATGCATTGCCAATGCTTTTGCCCTTACTCTTTCCACCGCCACTTCAATCTGCGCTTCTCTTGTTTGCGCTTCGGCTTTTTTCAGGTCCAGGAAACGGGTATAGGTTTGATGAAAAACTTTGGCAAAGCGAATCACAATTTCAAAATCTTTGTCGGTAAATGTTTTACCTGTATAGCTATGTATGCTTATTCCAGAGTTGCCGACCATACCTACAACCAATCGCCAGCTTTCGGCTGCGAGAATCATTTGTTTTCGTTCTTCCGGTAATTGCCTGTAGGCTGAGTTTTGATAGAGCCAGGAAAAATATTCGTTTTTTTCCTGCCTTGTATAAACCTTGTGGAGCAGTTCGTCATTATCATTAATAGAGTGTACGATATCATTCATCACTTTGCTGTCGAAAAATGGAGTAAACATGCAAACAGCCTTTGTATATCCGGGAGCGGCAAACCACGAATCAAAACCTGTACGATTTTCGTTGAGTATATTGATATTGATTCCATCAATGCTGATGCCTAAGCCGATGAATTGTTCAAACAAAATAATAACAACTTCATTGAGTTCATCACTTTTATGCATAGCCAGTGAGCGGCTGCGTACTCTTTCTAAGGCTGTTTCAATATTTGCTTCTCTTGCCTGTGCTTCTGCTTTTTGTAGATCAAGAAAGCGGGTATATGATTGTTCAAATACTTGTGCGAATCTTTGAAATAAATGGTTTTCATAGTCAGTATAAGGAATAGCTTTATAGTTGCCAATGTAAATGTTTATATTTTTCAAAATAACAGTTGACCGGGCATAACCGGGACTGTTTAAAATGTAATCTTTTACATTACCTGGCAACGATTTGAGTGATGTTGAATTATCAATGAGATGTTGTGACCATTGCCTGTTTTCTTCCTGTGATAAAATATCTGTAAAGAATCTTATTCCTTTTTTTTGTGCTTCCTTAACGCGTTTAGGAGCTGGATTATCCAGGTAAGGGACTTGTATTTGTATCGGTTGTGCATTGCCGCTAGTTGCTACCCAGAATTTAAAATCATCAGCCTGGTTATTTTCTCCAAAACTTACATTATCAAATTTGAATTCTAACTGTGTTAACTGGTCTGACAATATTTTAACTACTTCTAAAAGTTCATCACTTTTATGCATGGCCAATGACCGGCTGCGAACTTTTTCCAATGCATTTTCTATCTGCGCCTCTCTTGCCTGGGCCTCTGCTTTTTGCAGATCGGCAAAACGGCGATAAGCAAGGCCAAAAACCTGGGCAAAACGTTTTAATAATTGCTTTGATTCTTCCAAAGGAGGCGTCATAGTTATCATAATCAATGCCCCGCCCGGAAAATAGTGAACATAAAACCATGCATTCACAGATCCTGTCTTTTCAAAGTCTGGAGTTGCTGCTGCTGCAGAATACATAGCAGGCAACAGTTTTTCCATAGTTTGCATCCATTGCACTCCTTTTTCTCCAGTCAATTCGAATATATAATCTTCAGCTCCGGATAAATAGGTCTGCAACATGTCCTCTATAATGAAAATTCCAGCTTTCGGCAGTAAAAAATGAAATTCAACAATTTCCTTCGGGCTATCCGGTGGACGTATCGCTACCCATGCCTCAATGGACTCGTCATATTTTTCATAAAGGTTAATAGCACAAGTTTCCAGTTCGCTTGTGCCAAGAGCAGCCAATTGAACTCTTAACTCATATGCTACATCTTTTAGTTCATCACTATGCTGCATGGCCATAGTTCTTGCACGAACTCTTTCTAAGGCCAATTGAATTTGTGCCTCTCTTGCCTGTGCCTCTGCTTTTTGAAGATCCAGAAAACGCCGATAAGCCAGGTCAAACACATTGCGAAAGCGTTTCAGCACTTCCAGGTTACTTTTGGAAATAGGACTAAAAGTGGAAATGCCCAATGCACCAATACCGGTAGAATAGAAATAGTAATAAAGGGCAGTAATTTTTTTGAGCCGGGGATCATCATATTCGCCGCTTTCTTTACGCCGCTGTCTCCAGCTCTTCAAATCGTCTTTGGTAATAGTCAATTTTGCAAAAGCATCTTTCGACTTTCTTATTTTCTTTTGAAAAGCTTCAAAAACAGGATGACTATTATAATCAAGACGGGCAAAATGAGCACCGGCAAAATCCGAATAATCGTAGTCGAGCAATTGCTGATTTTTATCATCCCAGAAATTGATCAATGCATTTCGCAGATCTCCAAAATCCAATGCCTTTAGTTCTTCAAACATCAATTTGCAAACATTCAGCACATCATCCGGTTTGTTCATACTCATTGCTACGGCTCTTACTCTCTCCAGCGATGCTTCAATTTCCAGTTCCCGGTTTTTATTTTCCAGGTCAATGGTGCGGCGTTTGATAGCCTCTTTAAGCTTTATATTTTCTTCCTTAATTTTTTCAGTTGCTATCTGGTCGCCGTCGGCTGTTCTGCTGTCGGGAAAGGATCCGTGCTGGTGAACCAATTTCCATTCATTTCCTTTTTGCTCAAAAATGGCAGTGATGCGGGCATGACCATAAAATGTCCAAACTCCGTCAATCAAAACATACAAATCAGCCTGCTCATTGGTAACAACGGTTCCGCCAACCACTTTTAATCGAATTCTCCGATTACGGAAATCTGCCTTTCCCGTCATCTGGTCAGCTGTTGTTTTATAAAATTTCAGGGCTTCTCTTTTAGAAGTAAAAACCTCACCTGCTGCAGTTCCAAAAGTGGTGAGGCCATCATCAAGGAAGGAAGCAAAGGTTTTGAAATCCCCCTGGAGATATGCATCCCAATAGGTATGGTAAATTTTCAGGATTTCCGCTTCCAGCTTCTTTGTCAGTTTCATTTTAACTATTAACTGATAAAACAATAATAAACGCTGAACTTTCTCCCTCCTTTGTTTCCACTTTCAACTCTCCTCCATGCGCTTTCACTATATCATAACTCAAACTCAAACCCAAACCTGTTCCTTGTCCCGTTGGTTTGGTTGTAAAAAAGGGTTGAAATATTTTATCCAGTATTTTTTGTGGAATGCCATTGCCGTTGTCTTTAATACTGATTACAATTTTATCGTCCTCTTTAGCAGTTTTTAATTCAACGACTGGTTGATAACCGGCAAT
>CAMPGG010000232.1 GCA_946885335.1 uncultured Chitinophagaceae bacterium | reverse complement strand
GCAGGTATATAAAGGGGGAATGTGCCCGCCATGACTAAAAGCAATTGAATGGAGGCTGAGTTGACCTTGATCTGACATAGCAATACATTTATAATGATGAATGCTTAAAAATCATGCCTCCTCATGCAAATCAATTTTGACCTGCATAGGAGATCAAGTATATACTCATCAGAATAATTATCATTCAATTTTTTTTATTTGCTTTAAAGGTTTGGGTAAGTATCGCCATCAATTTATTTAAGAGTTAAACTTTTTTATTCAACTTGAAATCAACGCCTGTTTTATTGCATATATTTAAAAAAATTAATGCCGTCATGAGAAAATTAATTCCAATTATTTGTGCCACATTTATTTATTGCCTGCCGTTATATGCACAGCAACGGGGAGCATCACCGGCAAAAGATGAGAAAACGACAAACATTAAAGAGGATAAATCCAACCTGCCCCATATAGTATTTAATCCAGATCAAACGGTTATAACCGATCATGCAACAACAATCAAAGGACAAAGAATTTCTTACAAAGCCACAACAGGTACTTTGCCGGTTTGGGATGAAGAAGGAAACTGCATTGCCGGGTTGTTTTTTACATATTATGAGCGCAGCGATACCAAGGACCGTGATGCACGACCATTGGTGATTTCATTTAATGGTGGTCCGGGCTCAGCTTCGGTATGGATGCATATAGCTTACACCGGTCCACGTTTACTGAATATTGATGACGAAGGATATCCACTGCAGCCTTATGGATTAAAAGATAATCCGTATTCCATTTTAGATGTGGCAGATATTGTTTTTGTAAACCCAGTTAACACGGGCTATTCAAGAAAAGTGCATAAAGATATTCCCGGCGAAAAATTTTTTGGCGTCCAGGCAGATATAAAATACCTGGCCGGTTGGATAAACACATTTGTAACCCGTTACAATCGCTGGTCATCACCAAAATATCTTATTGGTGAAAGTTATGGTACCACCCGTGTATCAGGTCTTGCATTGGAATTACAAAATGCGCAATGGATGTATTTGAATGGTGTGATCCTGGTTTCACCAACAGAATTAGGCATTGAAAGAGGCGGCCCGATTGATGCTGCTTTGCGTTTACCCTATTTTGCAGCCACTGCCTGGGATCATAAAGTACTGCCTGCTGAACTTCAAAATAAAGATCTAACCGATATGCTTCCTGAAGTGGAAGAATTTACCATGAATGAATTGATACCAGCCATGAGTAAGGGCAGTTCATTGGCTGATGATCAGAAAAAAATCATTGCTGAAAAAATGGCCCGTTACTCAGGCCTTTCATCAAAAGTGTTTCTTCAGCATAACCTGGATGTTCCGATTTCTTTTTTCTGGAAAGAATTGTTACGTGATAAAGGATATACCGTTGGCCGGCTTGATTCCCGTTATTTGGGTATTGATAAACAGGATGCAGGTAGCAGCCCTGATTATAATTCAGAACTCACTTCCTGGTTACATTCATTTACGCCGGCCATCAACATGTACCTGCGCAACGAATTAAATTATAAAACGGATCTCAAATACATGATGTTTGGCAATGTAAGGCCATGGGATCGTTCGGGTGATAATACAGGGGAAAACCTAAGACAGGCTATGGCTCAAAATCCTTACCTGCATGTAATGGTTCAATCCGGGTATTATGATGGGGCCTGTGATTACTTCAACGCAAAATATAACATGTGGCAAATGGATCCCGGTGGAAAATTAAAGGACCGCATGAGTTGGAAAGGTTATCGCAGCGGCCATATGATGTACCTGCGTAAACAGGACCTGGAAAAAAGTAATGAAGACATCCGGGAATTTATAAAAGCATCTACACCTAAACCTGGTGAACCAGCCATCTACAAAAGAAAAATTTAATCGAACAAATAAAAGTTAAGCCAAAAAAAAACCCGGAATTATCCGGGTTTTTTGCAATATCAATTGATTAATACATCAGTTCTTTTACTTTCTCTTTATCTTCTTTTTCCTTTTTCAGATCGAACATGGTACCAAATACATGATCCCAAAGGGTAGTACTAACACCAAATCCTTTTCCTTCATCTTTATAATGATGCAGGTGATGATTGCGCCATAAAGGTTTCATCCATTTAAACGGAGGGTTCCATGCATGTATGGCATAATGCATGGTGCCATACATCAGGTAACCTAAAATAAATCCGGGGAAAAACATGGCTACATTCCAGCCCATCAATGCATATTGTAAAATAAATATCAGCGAAGCTAAAATAAGCGATGGGACAGGGGGCATAAACAATCTTTCCTTATCGCGTGGAAAATGATGGTGATTGCCATGCATAATGTAAACAATCTTCTGCGCCTTTTCACTTTCAGCAACCATATGAAAAATCCAGCGATGCATGATATATTCAAACAGCGTCCAGGCTATCATACCAGATAAAAAAGTTAACAGGATTCTTCCGGTTTCAAACTCTAAAACAATAATGCTGTAATAAAGCATTCCTACAATTACCGGAACATAAATACCCCAGATAACCAACGGGTGTGTTTTGGTCAGCATTTCCAGGTAATGGTTTTTGAATAACTGGGCTTGCCCTTTATTGTGAATCTTATCAAATTTCATGGTCAACTTTTTAATTTGTCAATAATCACTTCATTTCCTTAAACATTCAAGACAATAAGTAATGCCTTAACACATTTAATATTCCACAGGTACTTTTAACTTATGGCTGATTGTAATTTAGATACAATGGGTATTGATTGACAAAAATACAAATAACTGGATTAACAGGTTGAAGCCTCTTGTCTTAATAAATTTACAACGAATCTTTATTTTAATAATTCAGAAATACTAACTGGCCGATAATCTTTCTTTTTCAAAAACAGCAACAGGTTATCTATTTGATTATAAAATTTATCAGTTCGCTTTGGATCAGTACCAATATGCAGCAGGAGTATAAATCCATTTAAGCCGTTAGTGCTTTTTTGTTCATAATTCACAATGGATTGAAATATTTTTTCACTGGATCGGTAATTCTTATCAGCAGGTGTAGTATAATCTGCGTGGCTGATTGTTCCCGGCGTATAATTAATTAATTGTAAACCCAGGTCATTGGTCCATGCAGCAATGGTATCATTGTACCATTCATAGGGTGGAATAAAAAACGCAGCATCTTTTTTGCTGATACCAAAGCTTTCCATGCGTTTATAATTAGCCAGCAAGTCCTTATTAAATTCGTCCTTATCAATTAAAAGGCTATCGCGGTTTGTCCAATCGCAGTATAATAAATGCTGGTCAGAATGTGCACCCAGGTAATGTCCTTCATTTTTTATTTGATTTATTATTTTATGAAAGGAAGGGTTACTGTAAAAACGGCCGGTAAAAAAGAATGAAGCTTTAATATGATGCTCTTTTAATTCTTTCAGGATATGATTTGCTCCGTCCGCAAATTCATCACCGGTAAAAACGATGGCCAGTTTTTTTTGGGTGGAGTCGCCCCGGGTAATGGCACCTTTATACCAGGTCCGGTGATCTGCCACTGGCGAATCCTGGCTTGATGCTTTTATGCCCAGGAATAAAACGGCAGATGACAAAACCAGGTATAACTTTTTCAGATGTTGATAGCCGTGAGTTATCATGTTTGGTAAATATAATTCATCGGCAAGGTTTTTATAAATATCGATTGCCCGCAAGGCTTCCTGATAAAAAAACTACCTTTGGGCGCTTTAAAATAATCACATCTTGTAAAAAATATTGAAAGATGAAATTAGTAAGTTATCTCGATGAAGGACACGATCGGCTGGGATTAGTGGTTGACGGACTTGTATATTCTATGAACTTAATTCATCCTGACCTTCCCGATACAATGGGTATGATGCTGAATTATTGGGACGATTCAATTTCCATGATTCGCGGTGGAGAAATAATGATTGAAGAAGGGCGTATTGATAAGGATAAAGGAATTCCTTTGGATGAACTGGACTTACTTTCCCCTATTCCGTTCCCTACAAGTTGCAGGGATGGTTATGCCTTCAGGCAGCATGTGGCTGCTGCCAGGCGAAATCGCAAAGTAGATATGATCCCGGAATTTGATCAGTATCCTATTTTTTATTTTACCAATCACCATAGTGTACAGGGCCCGGGATCTGTGGTTTGTATGCCTGATCATTTTCATAAACTGGATTTTGAGCTGGAAGCCGCAATTGTTATTTGCCGGCATGGCCGAAACATACCTGCTGAACTTGCGGATAGTTATATTGGTGGTTTAATGATCATGAATGATTTAAGTGCCCGTGGACTTCAAATGGAAGAAATGAAATTAAACCTGGGACCCGCTAAAGGAAAAGACTTTGCAACGGCTGTTGGTCCTATGCTGGTTACTTTAAAAGAATTGGAAGAGTTTGAAATTCCTGCTAAGAAAAACCATATTGGAAAAAGCTGGAACCTGGAAATGAAATGTTCCGTGAATGGTAAACTTGTTAGCCTGGGAAATTTGGGTGATATGGACTGGACATTTGCAGAGATCATTGAAAGAGCTTCATATGGTGTGGATCTTTATCCCGGGGATATCATTGGAAGTGGAACGGTTGGAACAGGATGTTTTCTTGAATTAAATGGAACCGGTAAATTGAATGATCCTGATTATCCCGAGCAATGGTTGCAGGAAGGTGATATTGTAGAAATGGAAATCGAAAACCTTGGTAAATTAGTCAATACAATTGTTGCCGATGAAAGTCAATGGAGCATTTTAGATCAAAAAAAATAAAAAAAACCGGGATTTCTTTCCCGGTTTTTTTATTAGCTGGCTACTTTATTCATTTTCTTTAAAGGCGCTTTTCCTTTATTTTTTACTTTACCCAGGAAGCTGTCTTTTACTTTCAGTTCTCTTACAACATGAACTTCCGCATTTCCAACACCTGAATTTTCAATATCCATTTCCTGTACGATCAGGCCATTTGCTTCCAGATTGCCAACACTGGAATTTTTTACAGTTGCAGATTTAACTTCGCCACTTAAAGTTACATTGCCCACACTGTTGTTATTAATGCTGATGGTATTTGCATTCAATTTTAAATCTACATTGCCCACACTGTTGCATTGTAATTTAAGATCATTAAATCGCATCAGTTTATCACCCTTTACATTGCCAACCGTACTCAGGTTCATTGCATGTAAGTTTTTGAAACTAACATAAACCTTTAACCTGTTTTTTGATTTCAGGTTCAGGTTTTTCTTTTTGTCCATTTCAATCACCAGGTCATTGCCTTCATTTTTTACAGTAAACAAAGATTGCAGGTTCTCATCAGCTTCAACTTTTACAGATTCCGTTTCACCCTGGGTAAGATGTAATTCAAATACACCGCTGGCCTTTAATGAATTGAATGATTTTACAGGAAAGCTTTTGGTAACGATGTTGCCGTTACCTTCAATGGTTTTTTTGTCCTGGGACATAGCGGGAAGAGCTATCATACCAGCGACAGCCAAAATAATCAATTTGTTCATGACGATTGGTTTTTGCGTTTAATTAATACACGAATGAATTCGTATAACGG
>CAMPGG010000231.1 GCA_946885335.1 uncultured Chitinophagaceae bacterium | reverse complement strand
AACTTGTTTTGTAGATTTAACCCCATAATACCGCCGAAATTGATAAGAATTGTTTTTGTCATATTTATAACCCTTTTATTTAATTCAAAGGTGCAAGCTCAATGCACCATGCCCGATACGCTTAATTGGGGTCCAAACGATACCTTACTTACATCTGCTATTTGTTATGATGGTGACCTGATCCCTTATAAAGAATCAGAAATGGCCTGGGTATCAAACATGTCCGAAAAGCAACTTGAAAAATATAAGCGGGAATACAACAGGTTGAGAAATGCGGTGTATGTAACTTATCCTTTTGCAAGAACCGCCGGCGTTACTTTAAACGAAATACAATTACAACTCACCAGTATCAATTCTAAAAAAGAAAAAAAGAAATATCTAAAATCCAGGGAAAAAGAATTGAAAGATCAGTTCGCAGATCCGCTCACCAATTTATCCGTATACCAGGGCAGGGTTTTGATGAAACTGATCAACCGCCAGACAGGTAATAATTGTTATTCCATTATCAGGGAATATAAAGGTGGCGTTTCAGCAAGGTTATATCAAACGGTTGCTTTCTTTTTTGGAAGCAGTTTGAAACAGGATTATGATATGAAAGACGCTACTGACCGCCAGATTGAAACCATAGTCAAGGAAATTGACGGCATGTGGTATAACAGTTTTACCAGGCCCATGTCATCAGTCAATTAATTTCATTACAAGCGCTGAAAACAATTCTCCCTACATTCGCAGGGATTTTTTTTATCATCGAAAAATTATCATGCATCTTTTTAATTCTTTTATACTGAGTGAAGGAAATTAAAAGTAATTATTGATGTTGAATCTTAACAAGCCAAAAAACTGATTAACAATGAAGGTAGATATATTAGCCATTGGCGTTCATCCCGATGATGTTGAACTTGGATGTTCCGGGGTTTTGATCAATGAAATAATTGCAGGTAAAACGGCAGCCATTATCGATCTAACACAAGGCGAATTAGGATCAAGAGGCACTATTGATACCCGTTACAGTGAAGCCGCGGAAGCTGCATCGATCATTGGTGTTGTGGCAAGAGAAAATTTAAAATTCAGGGATGGTTTTTTTGTAAATGATGAAACGCATCAACTAAAATTAATTCAGTCCATTCGTAAATATCAACCCGAAGTGGTTTTTGCAAATGTGCTGGATGATCGTCACCCCGATCATGGAAGGGCAGGCCACCTGATTGCAGAATCCTGTTTCCTTGCAGGTTTGTCAAAAATTGAAACAGTTGATGAACAAGGCAACCCACAGCAAAAATGGCGTCCTAAATATGTTTTACATTATATACAGGATTGGTATCATGAACCGGACATATTAATTGATGTCAGCGATACATTTGAACAAAAAATGAATAGTGTGAAAGCTTATCGCACACAATTTTTTAGTCAACAGGATGACGGTGAACCTACTACTTATATTTCAACACCTGATTTTTTAGATAGCATTGTTGCACGTGCAAGGATGTTTGGTAAACGAATTGGCGTTAAATATGCAGAAGGTTTTATATCTGAAAAAAAGATCGGTATTCGTTCATTGGATGCTTTGGTTATGGTCGAAACGTAATGTTAATCATCACATTTGACAGATATTCGTTGCCATTTAACCCCAGAATTTGGCCGTTTAAGTTTAACTTAGCGAAAATTTAGACGGTAGCATGACGACAACAACACCCAAATTCTCTTCAGTTTCGAAATCCTTTCATACAGAACTTAAAAATCGCATTAGTGATTATTTTGAAAAAGCAGGCAAGCCTACCACAGGTAATACGGGTCTTTTTGTTAAAGCCATAGTTCTCGTTATAAGCCTGGTAGCTGTTTACGTGCACCTGGTATTTTTTACACCCGGTGTTGCATTGGCTATTGTAGAATGTTTGTTATTAGGTGTATTTACGGCATCCATTGGTTTCAATGTGATGCATGATGGCGCTCACGGTAGTTTCAGTAAGTATAAATGGTTAAATGAATTAGCAGGTTTGTCAGTTAATTTTCTGGGTGCCAATGTGTTTATGTGGAAAACAAAACACAATGTTATTCATCATGCTTATACTAATATAGATGGCATTGATGATGATATTGATGCTAAACCCATTTTACGTCTTTGCGAAACCCAAAAATTCTACAAACTGCATAAATACCAGCACTATTATTTCTGGGGTGCTTATTCATTGTTATATATGTACTGGGTTTTTGTTACTGATTATAAAAAGTATTTTTTGAAAAGAGTAGGGAGTATGCCTCTCAAAAAAATGAAATTGAGTGATCATATTTCATTTTGGGGATTTAAAGTTTTACATGCCATTCTTTTTGTTGCCATTCCAATTTATACTGTGGGCTTTCTTCCATGGTTGGTAGGTTTTCTTATCTATGGCATGTTTGCCGGCGTATTATTAAGTATTGTTTTTCAATTAGCACATACTGTAGAACATACTGAATTTCCTGTACCCAAACAACCAGGCAACACGCTGGAAGATGAATGGGCCATTCACCAATTAAAAACAACAGCAAATTTTGCGACAAGCAACAAGTTTATATCCTGGTGGGTTGGTGGATTAAATTTCCAGATTGAACATCATTTATTCCCCAAGATCTCGCATGTACATTATCCGGCTATCAGCAAAATCATTAAAAAAGCTTGTGATGATTTTAATGTTCCGTATATAGAATATCCAAAAATGCGAACGGCGGTTGCATCGCATGTCAGTTATCTAAAAAGTCTCTCCAGAAATAATTAAATCAAAGCCCCTTTTACAGGGGCTTTTTTCTTGTTCATCATTCATTTTTTGAATTTAATATGAACAACTGTTAGTAATCTAAATGTTTCAGTTATTTTTGCGCCACGAAAAATATTTAAAATGTTATTTGAATTAAGTGAAGAACATAAACTGATACAACAGGCTGCACGTGATTTTGCCCGTAATGAATGTTTACCCGGTGTAATTGAAAGAGATGAGAAACAAACTTTTCCAAAAGAACAGGTGATGAAACTGGCGGAGCTTGGTTTTTTAGGGATGATGGTTGATCCGGCATATGGCGGATCGGGCATGGATACGATGAGTTATGTATTGGCCATGGAAGAGATCAGTAAGATCGACGCCAGTGTAAGTGTGGTAATGAGTGTTAATAATAGCCTGGTTTGTTTTGGATTGGAAGCTTATGGAACGGAAGAACAAAAACAAAAATACCTGGTTCCTTTAGCACAAGGCCGCAAGGATGATGACTTATACCTGGGTGCTTTTTTATTGAGTGAACCAGAAGCAGGCAGTGATGCTACTTCTCAAAGAACAACTGCAGAAGACAAAGGCGATCATTATATTTTAAATGGTACCAAGAATTGGATCACCAATGGTAATTCAGCTTCCGTTTATTTAGTCATCGCCCAAACAGATATTAAAAAAGGTTCAAGAGGTATCAATACTTTTATTGTTGAAAAAAACTGGCCCGGCGTAACCGTAGGTGCTAAAGAAAATAAATTGGGTATCCGTGGCAGTGATACACACAGCATCATGTTCCAGGATGTGAAAGTGCCTAAAGAAAACCGGATTGGTGAAGATGGTTTTGGTTTCAAATTCGCTATGAATACTTTAGCGGGTGGACGGATTGGTATTGCCTCCCAGGCATTGGGCATTGCCAGCGGAGCATATGAACTGGCGCTTCAATATTCAAAAGAACGAAAAGCATTTGGTACAGAGATCATGAATCACCAGATCATTGCATTTAAACTGGCAGATATGGCCACACGAATTGAAGCCAGCCGTTTATTATGCCTGAAGGCTGCATGGGAAAAAGACAATAAAATGGATTATACATTAAGCAGTTCCATGGCTAAAGTTTTTGCCAGCGAAACCGCTATGTGGACAACAACAGAAGCAGTCCAGGTGCATGGTGGTTATGGCTTTGTAAAAGAATATCATGTTGAACGATTAATGCGGGATGCCAAGATTACACAGATCTATGAAGGAACCAGCGAGGTTCAGCGAATAGTGATCAGTAGAAACATATTGAAATAATGGCGGTGAATAAAGATACATACGATCGGATTTTACATGAGTTGGGTGAAGGAGTTGATCTTGTTGCAGTATCTAAAATTCAACCGGTTCAATCAATACAGGCTTTATATAATTTGGGTCACAGGGATTTTGGTGAGAATTATGTACAGGAACTGGTTGAAAAAGCGGAAAATTTACCAAAAGATATCAGGTGGCATTTTATCGGTCATCTTCAAACCAATAAGGTAAAATACATTGCTCCATTTATTTACCTGGTGCATGGCGTAGACAGCCTGAAATTATTAAAGGAAATAAATAAACAGGCAGCAAAAAATAATCGCATCATTCATGTATTGCTGCAGGTGCATATTGCAAAAGAAACTACCAAGTTTGGATTAAACGAGGATGAATTAAAAGAAATCATTGAACAGGTACAAAAATCTGATTTTAATAATATTGTTATAAAAGGATTAATGGGAATGGCAACGTTCACAGATGATGCAGGTAAAATTCAAACGGAATTCAAATATCTCAAAAACCTTTTTGATCACTATGCAGCCATTACTCATCAAGCATTTCAGTGGTCAACACTTTCAATGGGTATGAGTGATGATTATAAAATAGCTGTTCAAAATGGCAGTAATATGGTAAGGATCGGCAGTTTACTTTTCGGCCGCAGGCCAATACTTTAAAGTCTTTATTTTGCCGGGTAACCAGGTATATTTTTTCCAAGAATGATATCTCTTTGAGCTGTTGATATTCCATTCTGTAAAACCGGTTGCACTACACCGTTACCTCCCCTGGGATTACGGTTATTATTTTCTTTTGGCAGATGCGGGTCATCTGCAAATAAAAATTCATCAATATAATATTCATTCTTGTCCGGCTCTTTAACCGTAATGTGTACATGTTGTGGTTGTGTGCTGTTAGGATAAGATGCAGGGCGGAAAGTATAAAAACGGTATTCACCTTTTTCATTTGTTTTAATCCATCCCCTGATATAGCCATGGCGCTGTGCCCAGCCTTTATCATTTTCCTGTCTTGGATAAATGCCCGAAGGATCAGTATGATATACATACAACACTATATCTTTTGCAGGTGTTTTTCCATCAACCTGGTAAACTGTTCCGGTCAATAAAAGCTTTTGTTCATAACGTTTAAAGTCGGGTAGTGTATCAATATGATCAAGCTGATCAAAAGGAATCGGTGTTTCATAAATGGCTTCGCACCCTTCGCATCTTCCACCAACTTGTTGACCAGCCTTTACATTGTTAGAATTAGATTGACTGCATGAGGAAAGGCTCATGCAAATGAATGTTGCAGTAGTAATCCATTTCATGATGATTGATTTGCATACAATATCATGTTTAAAAATGATGAAGAAAGCATTTTTTATATGGGTGGTATCAGTGTATAAATTTTCCCAAATTAAACCCGACTATAAAAAATCTAACCAATTTAATAAGGTCAATTATTTTAACTATTCATTCATGGCAAATCAACAAAATACAATTGTAAGATTCAGTTTCTTAACC
>CAMPGG010000230.1 GCA_946885335.1 uncultured Chitinophagaceae bacterium | reverse complement strand
GAACCTGCTTGTGTAAAACGGAAGATATTATCTACGAAGAATAAGATATCACGTCCTTTTCCCTGTCCTTCCCCATCACGATAGTATTCGGCAATAGTTAATCCGGATAGAGCCACCCTTGCACGTGCACCAGGAGGTTCATTCATTTGTCCGAAAACGAAAGTTGCTTTTGAATCCTGCAGGCCTTTCATATCAACCTTGCTCAGATCCCATCCGCCTTCTTCCATGCTGTGTTTGAACTCTTCGCCATAGTTCATGATGCCTGCTTCGATCATTTCACGCATCAGGTCATTTCCTTCACGGGTACGCTCACCCACACCGGCAAATACAGATACACCGGCATATGCTTTCGCAATATTATTAATCAACTCCTGGATCAAAACTGTTTTACCCACACCGGCACCACCAAACAATCCGATTTTACCACCTTTTGAGTATGGCTCAATCAGGTCAATTACTTTAATACCGGTAAATAAAACTTCAGAAGAAGTACTCAGGTTTTCAAAAGCCGGTGGCTGTGAGTGAATAGGACGGCCATTTTCTTTTGAAACGGCTGGAAGTCCATCGATAGGATCACCTGTTACATTAAATAAACGACCACGGATAGCATCACCAACGGGCATTTTGATTGCAGCGCCGGTATCAACCACTTCCATTCCACGCATCAGTCCTTCTGTTCCGTCCATCGCAATACAGCGAACGCTGTCTTCACCCATGTGACGCTGGGTTTCCAAAACAAGGATCTCCCCGTTTTGACGCTTTAATTCCAATGCATTGTAAATTTCTGGTAATTGGCCTTCGAATTGTACGTCAACCACGGCACCAATGATCTGTTTGATCTTACCTGTATTAGCCATATTAAGGTTTTAAATTTCTGTTTGCTACAGAATATGTTTATTAGGTTACCCTTTTGGGTTTCAGGGCGCAAAGGTAAGGGAGTAGCGTTTAATTTCCGACAATCTAAAAAGCAAAATTCTAAAAAAATACCCCATTCATTTCTAAACGGGTTTTTGAATAGTGCAAATGGCCTTATTTCAACAATATATGGTCGTTTAAACAGGAACTTCTCACAATTAAGCTCAGGCATATCTTTTGCAACATTGTCTGAATATGAAAAAAATATTAGTATTCTTAACCCTTTGCAGCCTTGTATTTATATCCTGTACCAATAGCCAGGAAGACGACAAAGAAAAAGCTGAAATAGAAAAAAAAGTATCTAAAAGAGATTACAGCATTACAAAAGCAAATGCTTACAGCGATCTTTTTTTAGACAGCATGCGGATGGAAAAATTCATTGCAGAAAAAAAATTTAGTGACAGCATCATCCGGCGGATGCGTAGTTTTTATAATACCCGGAATTTCCAGTTCGCCTGGTTTACCAGTAATGGTTTAACAGAACAAGCCCGTGGTTTCTGGAACCTGCATGAATATTTTACTACATATGTCAACGACAGTTCTTCGCTCCAAAATAAGGAACTGGTAAAAAAGATGGATAACCTGATCATTGAAGAAAATATGAATGTGAATGGAAGCAGCGAATCAATCATTGAAACTGAACTTACCCTCACGCAACATTTTATTGATTATACTTTACAGAATTACGAAAAAGGATATGTAAAAAGGAAGGAAATGGAGCGATTCATTCCCCGTAAAAAAGAAGATATCGTTGCACTTGCCGATTCCCTGATCAACAAAAAACACAATGACGATAAATATTTTGAGGATGTAAATGATAATTACCGGTTATTGAAAGATCAACTGGCCCGTTATCACAAAATAACTGTAGCCGGTGGCTGGCCAACAGTTCCTGCCGAAATCATCAAGGTCAAAAAAGGTTCATCATCACCAGCCGTTGCCATTTTAAAAAAGAGATTACAAGTAACGGGCGACTTACCGGCAGCAGACAGCAGCCAGGTTTTTAATGATACACTGGAACTGGCTGTCAAAAATGCTGAAGCTCGTTTTGGTTATAATGCCGATGGAAAAATTACGGAAGCGTTTTTAAAGGACCTGAATGTTCCCGCTGTTGAAAGATTAAAACAGATCCTGATTAATATGAACAGGATGCGGTGGATGCCCAACAAACCTGAAGGAAATTTATTGGTTGCCAATATTCCTGAATTTGTTGTTCACGCTTATGAAGGCAGCAATAAAGTTTTTTCAATGAACGTCGTTGTAGGTAAAGAAGGACATAATACAATGATGTTTACTGGCGATCTGAACCAAATTGTATTTAGTCCTTACTGGAATATTCCACCAAGTATTGTCAGGTCAGAAATATTACCGGCCATGCAAAATGATCCTGATTACCTGGCAAGAAATAATATGGAAATTGTTTCTGAGAATGGTGATTTACCAACCATCCGGCAATTACCCGGACCCGGAAACTCCTTAGGAAAAGTGAAATTCCTTTTCCCGAACAGTTTCAATATTTATTTTCATGATACACCGGCGAAGTCCTTATTTAACCGGGAAAAAAGAGCTTACAGCCATGGATGTATTCGCTTAGCCGAACCTGAAAAAATGGCCAACTATTTATTAAGAAATAATTCAGAATGGACGGCTTCAAGAATATCGCAGGCTATGAATAGTGGGGAAGAAAAATATGTAAAGCTAAAAGATCCTGTTCCTGTTTTTATCAGTTATTACACAGCCTGGGTTGATGAACAAGGCCGGATGAATTTCAGGGAAGACATTTATGAGCATGATCAAAAAATAAAAAACAAGATGTTTCTATAAGATAAAACCTGGGGGAAAAATCTCTACAATATATTTTTTATAAAAAAAGCTGGGTCAATGCACGGTATGAATGGCATTTAACCCGGCTTTTTTTGATTTTATTGCTTTCTTTTATATGGCCTTCAATTTGTATTTGTATATAAATCTCAATTAAAAATCAATTTTGAAAACAGAACAACCCGAACAAACTATCGTGGTGGAAGGTGTACAACCAACACCCTTATCCAGCAGGCATCCCGAGTATAAATTAAATAAATACATTTTCCTGGCAATCATTTTACTGTTTGCGGTTTACCTGTTTTTTAGTTTAGTTCAATTTTTCTCCGCTTTTCTTGGCGCTGTAATGTTTTATGTGCTGAGTAAAAGATTAATGGAATACCTGGTGAAAAATAAAAAATGGGGGAAAGCCAGTGCTGCTACAGTAGTGATCCTGGTTTCTCTTATCATCATCATGATCCCTATTACTTTAATGGTGGTGATGTTGTACGAAAAATTGAAAGTTTTTTTGGGTGATCCTGCCATGATTGAACATACGCTGACAAACATCAACCAAACAATTAAAGCCAGGTACAACATACAGTTAATGACTCCTCAAAATAAGGAGAACATTTTGGAGGCCATTTCTTCAACGCTGTCAAACGTATTAAGTAAAGGACTCAATTTCATCATAACGATCACCATGATGTATTTTTTCCTCTTCTTCATGTTGATCAATATTAACAGGATGGAAGCGGCCATTGTTTTTTTCCTTCCATTTAAAAGAACAAAAATTGAAATGTTTGGGAAAGAACTGGTTAACCAAACGTATGCAAATGCAGTGGTGGTCCCGATGATCGCTGTGGCACAAGGTCTTATTGGTTTTATTGGGTATGCGATTGCAGGTTTACCGCAACCAGGATTTTGGGCCATTGTAACAGCATTTGCTACCATCATTCCTGTATTGGGCACTGCGTTGGTTTGGGTTCCGGCAACTATATTTTTGTTTATAACCGGTCATCCCGGCCCGGGATTATTTCTTCTTTTGTACAGTGCTATTGTATTGGGATTAACCGATAATGTGATCCGTTTTTTCCTGGCTAAAAAAATTGCCAAGGTTCATGAAGTGGTTACGGTTTTAGGGATTGTATTCGGTTTAAAAAGTTTCGGTTTGCCGGGATTGATCTTTGGACCACTGTTGATCTCGTACTTCCTGATTCTATTAAAAATATATTATACCGAATTTCAAAATAACGTAGGCGTAAAAAAGAAAAAAAGTACACCGATTCGTTTTAACTTGCCATTTTTAGGTACAGTAAAAAAGCGATATCGCCGATGAAATTAACAGAAGTTAAAGACAAGGATTCGGAATCAGCATTTATAAAAGTCAATTATATAATTAATCATCACGATCCTAATTATATTCAACCACTAGAAAAAGACATCAAAGAAGTATTTGATCCCGCAAAAAATAAAGCCTTTCGAAATGGTGAAATAACCCGGTGGGTTTTAACCAATGATGATGGTCAATACATTGGTCGCATTGCGGCTTTTGTCAATAAAAAATATAAAACAAAGGGTGATGAAGGTCCTGTTGGCGGTATAGGTTTTTTTGAATGTATCAACGACCAAATTGCTGCCGATATGTTATTTGATGTAGCTAAACACTGGTTGTTACAAAAAGGCATGACAGCCATGGACGGTCCAATTAATTTTGGGGAACGTGATCGTTGGTGGGGTTTATTGGTTGAAGGTTTTGTACCACCGGTTTATACACTCAATTATAATCAGCCATACTACCAGGCACTTTTTGAAAATTATGGTTTTAAACTTTTCTTCGAACAGATCTGCTTCGGCAGAATGGTGAATAAACCTTTGGAAGAAAAATTTTTTGAACGCCATGCCAAATTGGCCAGGGACCCTGGTTTTAAAGCCATTCATATTAATAAAAAAGAACTTCCCAAATTTGCACAGGATTTTGCAACGGTATACAATGAAGCCTGGGCCGGGCACGGTGGTTTAAAACAATTGAATAAAGAAATGGTGCTGAAAATGTTTCAGCAAATGAAACCGGTGATGGATGAAAAAGTGATCTGGTTCACCTATTACAATGAAAGACCCATTGCTATTTGGGTTAATCTGCCGGACCTGAACCAGTGGTTTAAACACTTGCATGGTCGTTTTGATTTATTGGGAAAATTGAAATTTTTATGGATCAAAGCCACTAAACCCTGTAAAAAATTTACCGGGATTGTATTTGGCGTGGTGCCAGACTTCCAGGGTAAAGGCGTTGATTCTTTTATGGTGGTTGAAGGGGCAAAGATCATTCAACATCAATTGCCTTATGAAGAATTTGAAATGCAGTGGATTGGAGATTTCAATCCAAAAATGATCAACATTGCGCAAACTATAGCCGATAAACAAACCAGGAAATTGATAACCTATCGCTATTTATTCGACAGAACCAAAGAATTTAAAAGACATCCCATCCTGAATTAAGGCAATCGAACAAATTATCAACATGTCATGTTTTCATATATGCAGGCGGCATTTCATGCTTAACTTGCAGGCGTTGTCTTTCCAATAAAAAAAGCTGTAAAAAGAAAAAGTGTATATGGAGAAATTCATTGTATCTGCCCGTAAATACAGACCCCAGACTTTCGACACGGTAGTTGGTCAATCAGCTATTACTACTACACTAAAAAACGCCATCAAAAATAATCAACTGGCGCATGCTTTTTTATTTTGCGGACCACGTGGCGTTGGAAAAACAACCTGTGCACGAATTCTTGCCAAAACAATTAATTGTCAAAATCGCCGGCCCGATGG
>CAMPGG010000229.1 GCA_946885335.1 uncultured Chitinophagaceae bacterium | reverse complement strand
GCAATCAAACTTTCATTATTCAACCTTAAGTAAACCTGTGCAACGGTGATCACATCTTTCTGGCAATAAGTAACTATGCGCTTTAAGTCTTTTTCTTTCCAGTATGTTTTACCAACCATGCTTCCATCAATATCATCCTTAGGTGTTGGAATGCCTAATGTATGGGCCAATAAACTCAGGCTCGTAAAGTTTTTGTAATCGCCAAACTTCCACATTTCCATTGTATCCAGGTGTGGAATGTCCCATGGTTTTTTACCGGAAAGTTGTAAGATGCCGGGGATAGGCAGGTTATTGATGATCAGCCTCCGGCATAAGTATGGGTAATCAAATTCTTTTCCATTATGCGCACAAAGAAATTTTCCCGGTTCACAGGCCCATCTTCCAAGCATATCGCAAAAACGGGTTAGTACATCTTTTTCATCATCACCATAAAATGATTTCAAACTTATTTTTTTTTCTGTTCCGATACCCTGGATAATGCCACAACTGATACAAACTATTTTACCAAATTCCGCATATATCCCGGCTCTTTCATAAACTGCGGACGCATCAACTGATTCGCTGTTCCTGACCAGGAACTGGCTTTTATGATCCCACAACAGCTTCCATTCCACTGGCATTTCTTCGTAAGCGGCATGTTGAGAAACGGTTTCAATATCAATAAATAAAATGTTCTGGAGTGCAATGGGCGACGACATAAAATAAGATTGTTCATCAATTTAAACAATCATCCGTTATGATTGGTTGATGAAAGAAAAAACCCCGCTCTGGCGGGGTTTCATTTTATAAAAATTTTTCTCCTTTATTGCGTTTGATTTCTGCAACAAATTCCTTGATGTCCTGTTCTTTTTCTTTTTTACATACCAGCAAAACATCTTCTGTATCAGCAACAATATAATCATCAAGTCCCTGCAATACAACCAACTTTTTATTAGGCACATGCACCACGCATCGATTGGCATCCATTAATAGTACATGCTTACCGGCAACTGCATTTTCCTGTTCATCTTTTTCCATGCTGTCCCAGGCGCTGTTCCATGTACCCAGGTCGCTCCAACCAAAAGATGCGGGGATCACATAAACATTGTCTGCTTTTTCCATGATACCAAAATCGATGGAGATATTGGTGCACATGGGGTAAATATGCTCAATGGCGGCTTTTTCTTCTGGGGTGTTGAACTTTTCTTTTTCTGCTGCAAAAACTTCGTACATCTCTGGCAGAAATTTTTCAAATGCAGATAAAACATTTTTTACTTTCCAGATAAAGATGCCGGCATTCCATAAAAAATCACCGCTTTCAATAAAGGTTTGTGCCAGTTCAAGATTGGGCTTCTCTGTAAAAGTTTTTACTTTAAAAACACCGGGTGCTGCTTCTAAAGATTCATGCTGAATATAACCGTAACCTGTATTCGGATAAGTTGGTTTCATTCCCAGTGTAACAAATGAATTGATATGGCAAACAAAATCAAATCCCTTATCAACAATTTTTACAAATTCTTCATTGTCCAAAACCAGGTTATCGGATGGTGCAACAACCATGCAGGCTTCAGGATCTTTTTGTAAAAGCTTGAATGAAATATAAGCAATGCAGGGTGCGGTGTTTTTTCTAAATGGTTCTCCCAAAATATTTTCCGGTGGCAGATCGGGGAGTTGTTGTTTTACAATAGGAATATATTCTTCTGATGTGATAACGAAAATATTCTCTGCATCAACCACTTTATTATACCGGTCATAAGTTTGTTGAATAAGTGTACGGCCGGTTCCTAAAATATCCAGGAATTGTTTAGGAAATTTTGTCCGGCTCATGGGCCAGAAACGACTGCCTATTCCTCCTGCCATTATCGCTACGTACTTGGAGCCTTGCTTTTTTGCTGGGTTTATTGTTGACATGTTCTTATTGATTTATATAAGGCCTTCCCTTACCAGGTCGTGCAGGTGTATGATGCCTTCGTATTGATTGTTTTTTTCTACCACCAATTGGGTGA
The DNA here is from genome assembly GCA_946885335.1 of uncultured Chitinophagaceae bacterium. The sequence goes on along the minus strand of CAMPGG010000229.1, from coordinate 3,591 downwards.
TCTCGTATTTACGCATTTCTTCCAGTGCATTTACCGCCAGTTGTTCCGCACCGATTGTTTTTGGATTGGTATTCATGATATCACTGGCATGCATAGCCGTTAATGAAAAATCTTTTTCCATCATCCTGCGTATGTCTCCATCGGTGATTATGCCCAGTATTTTATTTTCCTTGTTGATAACAGCCGTAACACCTAATCTCTTTTGAGAAATTTCAATGATCACTTCTTTCAATTTCTGATCAGGATATACAGCTGGTCTTTCATTTTGTGTATACAGGTCGTTTACACGCAGGTATAATTTTTTGCCTAATGTTCCGCCCGGGTGAAACTTCGCAAAATCATCGCTGGTGAAACCTTTTATTTCCATTAAACAAATAGAAATAGCATCACCCATTACTAATTGCGCTGTTGTGCTGCTGGTGGGTGCCAGGTTATGCGGGCAGGCTTCCTGGTTTACCGTGGTGTTTAAAACGAAATCCGCTTTTTTTGCCAGGAAGGAAGATTGATTACCAACAATGGCAATCAGCGGGTTGCCAAAATTTTTAACCAGTGGAACCAATACTTTGATCTCCGGGCTTTCACCACTTTTACTAATGATGATCACAACATCTTCCTGTCTTACAACACCAAGATCACCATGAATAGCATCGGCGGCATGCATAAAAATTGCAGGGGTTCCTGTGCTGTTCAAAGTAGCTACGATCTTTTGGGCAATAACTGCGCTTTTCCCAATGCCACTGATCACAACCCTGCCATTGCAGGAAGCAATAGCTTGTACGGCATTTTCAAAGTCCTGGTCTATATAGTCAATCAACTGGCGAATGGAATCTGATTCCTGTAAAATGGTTCGCTTAGCAATCTGCTGTATGTTCATGGTGGTTTTCAAAGCGGCAAAATTAGGGTTTAATTTTATAGTGCCTTTGTGGGATAAATTTAACCTTTCTATACCTGTGAAATAAGACCCCGGTTTCGTAAATTCGCAAACCTGATTAAAGGACTGGTTAAGGCTTATCATACCAATGGCGAGGCAATTAAGAGAAAACACTCATTCTTCTGCCAGCATTAAATCTGTTTTATTAAAACAAGGTGAGCACTGACTATTTATACCCTTTTTTAAGGATTAACTTAAATGGATACTAAATAATTTCAGCGTGAAAGGAAAAATACTGAGAACATGGCAATAACAACATCAAATCCAACCAGCAAAACCAAAACAAAATCGACTTCTAAAAAAACCGGGACCACAAAAACAAACGGTGCTTTTAAAAACAAACCTGATCTCCATCAATTACTCCAGGAGCATTTTGGATTCAATAAATTTAAAGACAGCCAGGAACAGATCATTGAATCTGTTTTAATGGGTAAAGACACATTTGTGATCATGCCAACGGGTGGCGGAAAAAGTCTTTGTTACCAGTTACCTGCTTTAGTAAGTGAAGGTGTTGCCATTGTGGTTTCACCATTGATCGCACTCATGAAAAACCAGGTGGACCTTGTCCGCGGATACAGCAGTAAGGATCATATTGCACACTTCTTGAATTCAACCCTGAATAAAAAGGAAACTAAACTGGTGCATGATGATTTGCAAAGCGGAAAAACCAAACTGCTTTACGTGGCTCCGGAGACCATGACCAAACAGGAAAATCTTGATTTTTTCAAAAGCCTGAAGCTATCTTTTTTCGCGGTTGATGAAGCGCATTGTATTTCAGAATGGGGCCATGATTTCCGCCCGGAATATCGCCGCCTCAGGGAAATGATGGATAAGATCAATCCTGAAATTCCGGTAATCGCATTAACGGCAACTGCAACACCTAAAGTACAAAGTGATATTATTAAAAACCTGGGATTAAGATCCCCGGAAATTTATATGTCATCCTTTAATCGCCCCAATCTTTATTATGAAGTATTACCCAAAATAAAAAAGGGGCAGACCGAAGAAAGCATTGTTCGTTTTATTAAAGGGATGAAAAACAACAGCGGGATCATTTATACATTGAACCGCAAAACCACCGAAGAACTGGCCATGACTTTAATGGCTAATGGTATCAAAGCGGTGGCTTATCATGCCGGGTTAGACAGCAAACTGCGTTCAAAAAGACAGGACCAGTTTCTCAGCGAAGAAGTGCAGGTTATTGTAGCAACGATTGCATTCGGTATGGGTATCGATAAACCAGATATCCGTTTTGTAATTCATTATAATATTCCTAAATCAATCGAAAACTTTTACCAGGAAACCGGTCGTGCAGGACGTGATGGGTTAGAGGGTAAATGTCTTTTATATTATTCGCACAAAGATGTTTCGAAACTGGAACACCTGATGCGTGATAAACCTTTGAGCGAAAGAGAAGTGGGTGCACAGTTGATCAATGAAACAGTGGCTTATGCAGAAAGTGGTGTTTGCCGCAGAAAAGTGCTGATGAGTTATTTTGGAGAAGAATATGCACAGGAAAATTGTGGCAGTTGCGATAATTGTAAAAATCCAAAAGAAAAAGTTGAAGCGAAAGCCGAAGTGGTATTGGCATTAAAAGCCATCAAAGCGTTGAAAGAAGGTTTTGTTACCAATTATACCGTACAGGTTTTGGTTGGTAAACCTACACCACAAATCAAAATGTACCGGCACGAAAGTTTGCCTGTATTTGGAACAGGAAAAGATAAAGACGAGCATTTCTGGAACTCTTTGATTCGCCAGTTGATGCTGGAAGGATTGATTAAAAAAGATATTGAAGAATATGGTGTTTTAAAATTCACCAAAAAGGGCGAAGAGTTTTTAAAGAAACCAAAACCTTTCACTATTGTTTTAAACAATTTATATAAGGAAGCCAACCTGGATGATGAAGAAGCCGCGGATGCTGCTGCGGCAACTGCAGTTTCAGTAGATGAACCATTGTTTGAAATGTTGAAAGAGCTAAGACAAAAAGAAGCGAAGAAAAAAGCATTGCCTCCCTTTGTTCTTTTCCTTGAAAGTTCTTTACAGGACATGGCAACCATGTATCCCACAACTATAGCGGAACTGGAAAAATGCCAGGGTGTAAGCAAGGGTAAGGCGATGCGTTATGGAAAACCTTTTGTTGAATTGATTGCAAAATATGTTGAGGAAAACAATATTGAAAAGCCGGATGATTTTGTGATGAAAAGCGTGGTGAATAAAAGTGGCTTGAAAGTTTTCATCATTCAGCAGACAGATAAAAAAATGCCTTTGGAAAATATTGCCAAAAGCAAGGATATGCGTTTGGATGCGTTGCTGGAAGAAATTGAAACCATTACAGCCAGCGGCACCAAACTAAACCTGGATTATGCTATAGATGAAATGCTGGATGAATATGAGCAGGAAGAAGTGCTGGAATATTTTAAAAGCTGCGAAACATCTTCATTGCAGGTAGCTCAAAAAGAATTGACCGACAGTGAATTTAGCTGGGAACAGTTAAAGATCATGCGAATCAAATTTTTGAATGTTTACGGGAACTAAGTAGAATAATAAAGATTAATAAGCGGCAGGACTTTGGTTTTGCCGCTTTTTTTTGAGTTGGATTTGAAAGTAATAGACATAAAAAAACCCCAACTTATTGCTGGAGTTTTTTCGTGGTGTGGGCC
>CAMPGG010000228.1 GCA_946885335.1 uncultured Chitinophagaceae bacterium | reverse complement strand
AAATTACACTTACTCAAATTCTATTTCTATTTTTTGATTTACGTAACGTTGATTAGCTGGTGAATCCATCTTAATTTCCAAAGTGGTAATATCACCATCCTTCTTAATAAGTTTAGCACCTGTAATTTTTTTTATGACTTCCTTATTATACAATGGTATTTCATATGTCATGGACGGACGCCCACTTACTTCTGCCATATATTTTTTTCTCAGTACAGTTTCTGATATTACCTGTATGCCTGTGGACGTATCACCAGGTTGCGGAAACGAAATTATAGGAAGAATTCCAATCCCCCCATCGGTTTCCACTTCAACCAAGTTCTCTCCCTGTATGGATAAAAATGATAATTTCAATAACAATCCGCCTGGCTTCACAATTTTAGAAGCTTGCACTTTCTTACCATTGATCCTTACAGATTTTACCAACGTATTTAAAGGAAATACAGGATTCAATGCAATATCAATAGCTTTGTTTGAAGTAAGCGCATACGTGGTTAGGCCCTTGCTCCTTTTCATATCCAGGTGTACTAAAGCATCATTCATCCGGATATTTCTTACCGAACTGAATGCCCAGTTCCATGGAAAATATGGTGATAATTCGAGCCGGCTTTTTAATGCATCCGGCTTTAATCCAAGCATTCCTTCAATAGCAGGTTGCAATACCATCGTCTCGCTCCAACACTGGTGACTGCATACGCCGTTTGGTATAAAAACATCACCGTTTAATGTTTCCTCAATGCTTCCTGCAGACCAATGACGATATTGTAACAGGTTATTCATGATGTGTTGGTAACCAGACCTGTAATGACCTGTTTGATATTCTGACAAGGATGCCCATCCTCCATATAGTGGCCAAACCATTCCAGCATGATAGCTTCCGGCCTTATATTTTTTACTACTGTCTTCGATCATCCGGATACCCCAATCCGTGGAAAAATAATTATTGCTAAAGCGTCCACTAACTTTTTCTGCCTTACGGTCATCTGTAACCGAACCAAAATACACAGGAACTGAAGCCAGTACTGTAGCATCGGTCATATAGGATCCATCTTGCATTTTTCCATTATGAAAAAATTGTTTCTGCGGATTCCAGAAATCAAGATCAATAATCTTTTTAACTTTCTTGGCATCGCTAACATATTGAATAGCTTCATTTAATGCAAGGGCTTGTGCCATATAAGCCGCAGCATCCAGGGCCGCTGCCCAGGTCCCGGCCAAATAAAATTCCGTATGCGTTCCGAATAATGAACCGCCCTCGATCCATCCATGACCCACGTTTGTATTTTCAATTAAGCCATCATTGTCTGTATCAGTGCTATAACAAAAGTCCATAGCCTTTTTTATTTCTGCCCAACGGTAACGGACATATGCTGTATCACCACTGTATTTAAGGTAGTGCGCTGCTAAAACCACAAACAATGGTGTAGCATCCGAAGCATCATAATGAACTGCACCGCTCGAAGTAAGTTCGTGGTAAATTTTGCCGGTTATATCCTGGAAGCGTATGAAAGTTTCCAGGGTTTCTTTTACCATAGCAAAATCCCCGTAAGCATTGATCGCCATTGCACTCCATTGACCATCCCGACCAAAATACCATGCATATCCAGGGCGTCCTGATATTTTTTGAGCACCATTCCAACCTCTTGCCGTTGTTCCAAAACCCGCCATTAATGCAGTACCAATGCCTGGTGTTGTTTGTAAAAACTGGTCCGTTCTTGCCAAAGCCCATTGATAACCTTTATTAAATAAAGTGTCAGGTGTAATAAAATATAAATGGTTTTTTAAAAGATCGTTATAATACTGATTGGATCTTTCAAAAAGTTTATTGATCCCTGATGACTGGCCAGAAAATAATTGAACGGCTTCATTCACACTTTTACTGCTACCCATAATATAAATATTGATAGCAGATTTATCTTTAATGGAAAAATCAGCCTGAACATTAACCTGGTTAAGTGAATCAATGGACCATATCTTTTGTCTTAAGGGTTTACTGCTATATGTTACCAATGTATTTAATGCACCGTTTTGTCCACTAATAACATGACCATTGATAGCAGGATTAAATGAATATCGAATATTCCCTGTTGCCTTATGGGAGTAAGGCCACATATACCGGAGATTAGATGAATATTTTAATGTTAATAACGCTACATCATAACCTTCTACTTCGAGGTGTGCTACGCCATGAGGTTCGTCGAATGAAACAGTATATATTTCTTTGATGACAGTATTCTTAATGCGATATATCCTGGTTAAACATTCAGGTGTTATTTCAACTTGTGAAGGATGTTTAAGCCATATAATTGAATCTGCCCCATTCATTTTTACACCTAATTCCAAATCCCGTAATGCCATATAAGGGTGCATCCATATTTCATCCACCCCACCGTTCATTGCACCCATCCACAAAATACGCCTGCCAACAAGATCATAAAAATCTTTAGTGGCCATATCTTTTTTTATGGAAAGCGTTGGTTTTGGCAATTTCCAGGTAGTCGCAATGACCGGTTTGATTACAGGCAAGGAAAACATGGAATCTTTAATAGTTTTGGGCGAATAATCCCAGTAACCCCTGTCCTGGTTTTTTAATTCACCTGCAGTATAGCGAAATACATTTTTGGTAAAATGGCGTAAATGGTCACTGTTATAATTGTCAGCATCATAATATAAAAATGCACCGGCAGCTATAATGCTTCCTTTACCATAGTTATATTCCAGCAATAATTTATTTTGCTCTGAAAAAGTGATGTATGTCCATTGTATACCCGCAACTTTACCCGACTCTGGAACTGCACTTTCAAAAAAGCCATGTTTACGTACTAAATGATTTTTTTTTTGCTTTGTACTATAGACACCACCATTCAGTCCATAAAATAATGGGTGCGATTTAAAAGCATGGAAGCCTGCAGGCCTTCCGAAACCCTGGTCAATCAATGTATCCTGCCTGAGTTGAAATGGCGTATTTTCAATTTCCCATTGATTGAGCAAGGGAACCGATTCCATTGATAAAAAAAGATTGCCACCTGAATGAACATATTTTTTGATTGCCCTTCCAGCGAAGGTTTCATCTTTATCAAAAGGCGTGGTATCTGTACGGTGATACCATATATGCGTAAAATTTTTTAATGATCGTTTATTCCTGATCTTTTTTATTTCGATCAGTGAGTAGGCCAAGTCTCTTTCAGATTTCATCAAATTTTCAATAGCGGATAATTCCCCTTTAGATATATGATCCTTTATGATAGCTATATGAAAAGATGGACCAGATTGCCCCGATACATTTAATATTAAAATAGCACAAATTAAAGTTAGTAGTCCTTTACAGATCATACTGATGATGATTTAATTTACAATTAGCATTGGTGATCACATATCTTTCACGCACCTGAAACCAACAGTGGCATTTCGTTCAAATCCCTGGCTGACTCTTAGTAAATGTTGACGATAATGCAATTCCCTTGGACCGCCCTGCACATACCACCAACTGCTGGATGGTTTGAAATAAGACCCTCCTTTCATGATTATGTAACGATAACTTCCGTTCATATACAGATCATTGGTAAGTTGCCATACGCTTCCCACCAAATCCTGCAACCCATATGGATTAGCACCTTGCGGATATTTTCCAACAGCATATAATTTGCCATTACCCAAATTGCATAAACTTGAATCTATGCCTTCCAGGTTTGATACTGTTAATGTAGCTGTAACAAATTGCTCTTTTCTTTTAACTGGGTTAATTTGTTTCCATGGCCATTCATTAAGGGCAGGTGTTTGTGCTGCATATTGCCATTCTACTTCTGTTGGCAATCTTTTGCCGGCCCATTTAGCATAAGCTTTTGCATCTTCATAACTGATATACACAACCGGGAAATTTTCTTTCCCCGCGGGTATCTTTCCTTTTATCCAATGTTTAAGATAATTTGCTGTATCTGATGGCTGATATTTAGAAGCTTGTAAAAATTGCTGAAATTGCCTGTTGGTTACAGGAAATTTATCCATGTAAAAACTCTGCATGTTAAAGGTACTGTCCTGATCCTGCTTAGGATAAGGAATAAATGAATCACCATGTGTAGTTTTGAAATGAAATTTACCTGCAGGAATTCTTACCATTCCGGAAGGAAGCGTGGAGGATTTTTTTGTTGGTTGAACAACAGATATTCGTCTTGCCTCTCCAACACCCACTGATATAATATTCTCATCCAAAAGTATTCCATCATCCATTAATTGGATAATAAAATCACCTTCATAACGGTCAAATTTTTCATGTAATGCAATTTTATGGTTCCCTGGCTTCAGAACAAGTGGCTTTTTACCATATTCCGGAAGTCCTGCCCAAATACGAATCTCATTCCCTTTTACCGGTGTTTTAACAGTTAAGATATCACCATAGCGAGATGCATCAATGAGAATAGGTAATTTGGCTAATGCAGTTACTTCACCTTCGTTATTCGTCCCAAGGAATTTTTTATGGAATGCATTGGTTTCAACTTCTATCCACCAGTCATTATCTATTTTTTTAGGAGATAGCAAACGGTGATGCCAGAGATCGACAAAGTGAAATCCTTCTTCAGGGATTACTTTAAAAAGGTAATCCTTATATCCTTCTGGGCGCACACTGTAAACAGTATAAACCGTTTTATTCGGTAATGCCCACTCATTTACCCAAATATTATCAGCTGAAGTTTCAATCAGGGGTTTGAATCCCTGTGAAACAAAGTTATAAGTGTTCTCCCGCAAAATCCTGCTGGTACGCCCCAGGTATTTGTATTGCTCTTCTGCCCTATCCGGCTGGCCAGGAGCCATGATATTTATTTCGGTTCCATATCCGTTAAAAAATGAAGTTGCAAATTCTCTTTGAATAGGCTCCTTGAATAATTCCGCTACCCTGTAAATGGAAAATTCCGGTTTGATGAGTTTATTCAAATTCAACATAGGCGCATAATAAAGTGCATTATGTACCCGACCCGAAACAATTCCCTGCATATCTTTTGGAACGGCCATACCTTCAGAATACATAATCACCCCTGGTCTTACCTTATCTGCAGCGTCCTGAAATTCTGAACTGGATTCACCTTTTGTATCCAATACCATACCATCGGCAGATGTTGCCTCAATCAATTTTGAAATACCAACGTAATGATTTTCATTACGAGTACTTTCATCCCATGGATTATAACACATAAATAATTTTGTTCCACTCCGCCTGGATTGCTCCGCTAATGATTTAATCTTTGCAGTGCCTCCTGGCAGATCATCAAAAAGATCAAATTGATTTCGCTGGTCCAAACCTAGTGTAGGCCATGTAGGCCAAATAGCGATAAAATCATCGCCGCCATATAATTTATTACCCCTCTTTATGAAATCAGAGAGATGAAATTGTTTATCGGTATAATCATAATAAAATTTATCCCAGTTCATAAGGATATGACTCACGTATGAATGCCGCACCCACTGCAAATCTTTTCTGTCATATAAAGTATTGTCGAATTTTTCTACATCATGCAACATGCGTTTTTGAAACAATTGATTCAACCCGGCATGCCAGTCACCTTTTACAACTTCTGCATAAAATAAATATTCAACTGATCCGCCTGGAAATAATTT
>CAMPGG010000227.1 GCA_946885335.1 uncultured Chitinophagaceae bacterium | reverse complement strand
CTCACTTGTGCAATTAGTAATATTATTCAGCTAATCCATATTTCAAATAACTCCGTGCTTATCAATACAAGATGAGATTCAGATTTTATGTTTATCCAAAGCAAAACTTTTTACCAGCCTTATTCAATGAGTACAGTTACACAAATTACTGATGATGGTCATTTACCAGGTTTGCAAGCCAATTTAAATTTGATACATAAATTATATACCATGGCAACTTCTTTGAACACCATTACCACCCTGCATGACCTGCTTGATTATGATGCCAGGTCATTTACCATTGCAGAGGTCCAGTTAAAAAAAGTTTTACCAGAATGGATCAGCACAGCGAGTTCTTTAAAACTCAAAACGGTATTGCAGAAATATCTTGATCATGTAGAGCAACATGTAAAAAGTATGGAGGTTTTCTTTTCAGAAGAAAATATCAGCTCGTTAAGTCTTACAAACAAGGTCATGCATGCTTTCATTGAAGAAATGAATGAGAAATTAGTTAACTGTACCGATCCCGAAGTAAAGGATGCATGCATGCTTGCCCAGGTACAGGCTATCAATCATTATAAGATCAGTGTGTATGGAACAGCCGCTGCATTTGCCAATGCATTGGAACTGGAAAAATCTGCAGCCATTTTTCATGAAGCAGAGATCAATGAAAAACAAATTGATGATCGCCTGTCACAATTGGCAGAACACGAAGTGAATAAAAAAGCAAAAACACCGATTGCATTACCCCGGTGATTCTTATGACTACAGAAACATTTTATGAGGAAGTACGCATCCCTGAAGGAAAAATTTTTCTTGATGGAGATTTAACTGTGCCTGCATACGCAACGGCCATCATCATTTTCTCGCATGGCAGTGGCAGCAGCCGGTTTAGTAAACGGAACAGGTCAGTTGCTAAAAAATTAAATGAAAAAAATTTTGGAACACTGTTATTTGATTTACTGACAGAGGAGGAAGATGCGGATTATTACAACCGTTTTAATATTGACCTGCTTTCAAAACGATTAATCAGCATAACCCAATGGCTGGAACAACAACCTGTTGCCAGCCATTGCAGGTTCGGTTATTTTGGTGCCAGTACCGGGGCGGCTTCAGCATTGCAGGCTGCTGCACATCTTTCAAACATCATGGCGGTTGTGTGCCGCGGTGGCCGGCCCGATCTTGCTATGAATCATTTACCGCAAGTAAATGCCCCTACCCTTTTTATTGTTGGCAGCCTGGATAAAGAAGTGATTGAATTGAATAAAAAAGCAATGAAAGTATTAACCTGTCCAAAAGAGTTATCGATAGTTGAAGGTGCTTCTCATTTATTTGAAGAGCCTGGCAAGATGGATACCGTTTCAGCATTGGCCTTATCATGGTTTGAAAAATATCTGCAACCGACTTTCACCATAAATTAATAATAATGCTAGGGGAACTCAATGAAACACAAATCAACAATGTATTAAGCAGCCAGGTATTGGGCAGATTAGCTTGTACAAACAAAAAGGAACCATACATCGTTCCCTTAACTTATACCTATGACGGTGAATATATTTATGGACAAACAAAAAAAGGAAAGAAACTAAAAATGCTGCGCAAAAATCCAAATGTATGTTTCGAAGTTGATATGATGACCGATATGGCCAATTGGCAATCTGTACTGGTTTATGGAAAATTTGAAGAATTGAAAAACAAAAAATCCGGTAAGGCAAGAGATATTCTTTTTAAACGTGTGTATCCTTTAATGACAAGCAGCACGATTCACCCACATGAACACGCAGTATCATCTGTGGTGGATGACAGTAACCGGGAAAAACCAATTATGTATAGAATTAAAATAAAAAAAGTTACCGGGCGATTTGAAAAAAAATAATTAATAGTTTTTTGAATTACCGGTTTGATAAGGAATACTACATATGATATTTCAAAACAGGATAGAAGCCGGTTTATTATTAGCAGATAAATTAAAAAATTACCAGGCAGGTACAGGTTTGGTATTGGCCATTCCGAGAGGTGGCGTTCCGGTTGCTTATGCTGTTGCCAAAGAACTCGGTCTGCCGATTGAATTAATTCTTACCAAAAAAATTGGCCACCCCACTAATAAAGAATATGCGATCGGCGCAGCAAGCCTGACTGATTATTTTACCATTCCGCATGAAAACGTTACGGAAGAATATATCCAGGCTGAAATTGTACGCATACGCACCAGGCTAAAGGAAATGTATAAAATTTTTATGGGCGACCAGCAACCTGCGGACCTGCAGGGTAAAACGGTTATCATCATTGATGATGGAATTGCAACAGGAAATACATTGTTAGGAACCATACAATTATTGCGAAAAAGCAAACCCGGAAAAATGATCATTGCAGTTCCCGTTGCATCCAGGTCTGCTGTAAATAAACTGGCCAAAGAAGTTGATGAAATAGTAGTTGTGTATGTTCCAGACCAATTCTACGGTGTTGGTGCATTTTATGAAGATTTTGAACAGGTAACTGATGAAGAGGTCATTTATTACCTCGAAAAAATGAGGGAGCTTAAGAAAGCTGGTTAAATTAAATATTTAAATCTACCCAACTTTTAACCATCCCGTAATGCTCATTCGCGGTTTATGAGCCACTAATACTTCGTGTTCCAATTCATTGCTTTTAAAAAAAACACTTTTCCCATTTATAGGTGAAATATTTTGAACCCAGCCTTCATGATGGATATTTAACTCACCACCATCCCCATCCTGCCATCCTTCATTTAAATACATGATCATAGAATATTTACGGCTGTCATTATTTCGAAATTGATCCATGTGTTTCTTATAGAATGAACCTGTTTCATATAAAGCATAATGAAATTCATAACCTGTTATGCCCGTGTAACAGGTATTATTAAGGTGACTAACAAATGCATCAACGAGGTCAAAGAAATCGTTTTCATGTGGTGCATCGTGATTCCGGTCAAGCCAGTAAATGACATCGCTTCTTACAGACTTATTCTGAGTAGCTTTTTCATTTCCTGTGCCTGCAGAAATGAATTGCTTTTCATCATAGACTTTTAAAAGATTATTCCTTAAACGAAGTGCAAGCGAATGGGGTAAAAAATTTTCGACTATACCAACCTTATTATCTATGTAACTGTTAATGAGCGAATCAAAAATATTTTGCAATTGGAATAATTAAAGGCACTGCCAACGGCAGTAACAAGTGAATGTAGATTTAATAATTGGCATTTAACTTTTAATATGCAAGAGTAAAAGTTTACTCATAGCAGCCATCCTTAAAAGCAGTAGTTTATCCTGGTTAAAACTTTATAAATAGTTCTTATTATATGACGAGCGTCATTGATAAGCATCCTGATAATCATTTTTTACAGGAACTTATACCCTTAATTTTATTCCTAAACCGGGAATATGGCATACAACAACCTATACACATCCGATTGTACTGTTTATCCCGGCGAATTTGTTCCTTTAATTAAAGATGAAGAATTAAAAAAGGAATTATACCATGCACCCACCGGTGGTACACCGCCCCCGGTAAATTTAACCGAGTTTAAAGATTCCATGATGGTGGAAGTTGCCATACCTGGAGCTAAAAGAGAAGATTTTATAGTGCATGCTAATAGAAATGAAATCTCTATTTGCCTGCTTAAAAAAACATCCAGCCCGGCTTCAAAAAATTATGCATTGCACGAATTTAATTATGGTTGTTTTGAACGGCACATTACGCTTCCGGAAAACGTGGATCCCGAATTTATACATGCTGAATATGCCGCAGGCATGCTACGGATATTTATGCCCAAAACAAGGCAGATAATTAAAAACAAAGACACCCGGATTGTTGTTTATTAATGAAATTCTTTCATGAGCTTTTCATTTACACATTCATATACCATTAACCCGGAATTTAATAAGCGTGTGGCTTATTTCTGCATGGAGTTTGGCATACATCAGCCGTTAAAAACCTATGCTGGCGGTTTGGGTTTCCTTGCGGGCTCGCATATGCGCAGTGCTTTCGAATTAAAACAAAACATGGTAGGCATTGGCATATTATGGAAGTACGGCTATTATAACCAGGTGCGAAAGCATGACCAAACCATGGATGTTTTGTTTGAAGAAAAAAAATATGGATTTCTCATTGACACCGGTATCAAATTCTCCATTAAAATATCCCGTCACGATGTATGGGTGACCGCATTTTATTTGCCGCCTGATGTATTCAATACCGCCCCGGTATTCTTTCTTACTACCGAGTTGCCTGAAAATGATTACCTGGCTAATACAATCTCGCATAAACTGTATGATGCTAATCCTGAATCAAAGATTGCAGCTGCAATTTTATTGGGCGAAGGTGGTGCCAAACTGTTAGAAACACTCAATTGGGAACCCGATGTTTATCATCTCAATGAATCGCATGCGGTTCCTTTGGCTTTTTATTTATACAATAAGTACAAAAGCATGGAAGATGTAAAAAGCAGGCTGGTATTTACCAACCACACACCAGAGGAATCTGGCAATCAAAAAATAAACATCCCACTGCTTGAAAAGATGGGTTTCTTTTATGACATTCCTCTAACTGAAATAAAATCCATTACCCAGACAACCGGTGATGAGCTTGATCTAACCTTAACGTGCCTGCGCTTTTCAAGAAAAGCAAATGGCGTTTCTCAAATTCATTACAACACATTGCGTAAAATGTGGAGTAAATACGAAGGCATTTGTCCAATTATTTATATTACCAATGCACAAAATTTTAGCTACTGGCATAACGCTTACCTGTATGAAGCATTGGAAAAAGATGATACAGAAGCTTTGCAAATAAATAAATTGCGATCTAAGAAAGATTTATTTGACATTGTTGCAGACCAGGGTGGAGAAATTTACGATGAAAAAATCTGCACCATCGTTTTTGCCAAACGTTTCGCTGGTTATAAAAGAGCGGATCTTTTATTAAGCGATATGGACAGGTTTCACAATCTTGTTTCAAATAAAAACCGCCCTGTTCAAATTATATGGGCAGGAAAGCCTTACCCTATGGACTACACCGGCATTGGCATTTTTGATAAGATAGCCAATGTTTGTAAAACATATTTCAACTGCGCTATTTTGGTTGGATATGAATTACACTTATCCAAACAATTAAAAATGGGTGCTGATGTTTGGTTAAATACTCCGCGCCTTACACACGAAGCTTCCGGCACCAGCGGTATGTCTGCCGCAATGAATGGTGCCATCAATGTAGGTTTGCCTGATGGCTGGTTTCCTGAATTTGCCAAAGACAAAATAAATGCATTTGTAATACCGCCTTGCGATACATCACTACCTGATTATGAACAGGACGAACTGGATGCCAAGAGTCTTTACAATTTGTTGGAAAACGAAGTGCTCCCCTTGTATTATGATTACCCAACGCATTGGCTGGATATTATGAAAAACAGTATGAAAGATATTATTCCAACATTTGACAGTAACCGGATGGCTACTGAATATTATGAAAAGCTATACGAAGCTTAATAAAGTTCTTTGTTCTTTCCGCGTCATGTTATAATCATCTCTTTAAAAATTGAATTGATATTTATTCAATTAATCAAAACAAATTCTTTCATCATCCTCTCCTATTCTTAAAATAAAAAAACTACACATCAATTATTTTGCTGGAAAGAAATACCT
>CAMPGG010000226.1 GCA_946885335.1 uncultured Chitinophagaceae bacterium | reverse complement strand
CACTATTATTATAAAAAGCAATGGAAGCATTCGTAACCGCAAATGGAAGATCGGGCAGGTTCTTAAAAACTGCATGATTATTTTCATTATCCCATTGTATCATTTGTACTTTATCACTCAATCCATTATCACTTTCTCCACCAGCATAAATAATTCCTGCAGGTGTTGAACAAACCGCGGCATAGGCAATGGCCATTGGCAGTTTGAATGAATCTAAAAAAGCGAAAGAATCCTTTTCTATTTTATAAACATAACCTGCATCATAATATTTTTTTGCACCGCCCATCCAGGGCATGGCACCCGGAAAATTAGCGCCACCACCGATAATTAATACATCATTGTGTATGCCCGCAACCGGTCCTGCCAACCCAAGGGCTTTTTCTGCTCCATCAGCGGCAGGCAAATTGGCGGCAATTTTCCATTCAATGGATTTCACCTGGTTTTTTTGAACTGGTGTACACTGCATAAAAAAAGAAAGGACTGCAATAGAATAAATGATTCTGTTAACCATACTGTACTCAGGCTTTAACTTCGGCTTTCAATACAGAACAAAAGCTATTAAAGTTAACCTGTTCAACATCTTCTTTAAAAGAATTAAATTTTTCAGTGGTCATATTCCTGACCGGCAGGCGAAATTCACCGCAATCAACGCCAATGATTTTCATGTATGCCTTACCGGTAGCTATGCCACCGTATTTACCCAAAAGCCTGATCATGTCAATGGATTGCTGCTGCAGTTGCTGCGCTTTTTTGAGATCGTTTTTATTAAACGCATCGATCAGGTTATAATAAAGTGGAGCGGCATAATTAAATGTACTGCCTACAGCTCCTTTCGCACCCAATGATAATGCGGGTAACATATTTTCATCCCTGCCCCAAAGCATATCATATTTACCATTTTGAAAATGAAGACAGGATAAAAAATCCATAAAATCTTCATGCGTGTATTTAACGCCGGCAAAATTGGGAATCTTTCCATCAACAGCCCGCAAGAGATCGAACATGGCAAAACCCACACCGGTAAGAACAGGAATGTGATAATAGTAAAATGGCATATCGGGCACTTCCGCAGCAATCTCTTCACAAATTTTTGCGAGCACATCCACATCAGCCGGTTTAAAATAAAATGGCGCTGTAAAAGAAACTGCATACAACCCGATTTTCCTGGCGTGCCTTGCTAAATCTTTACAATCGGAAATGCTGGTACCACCTAATAAAGTCATCACTTTAAATTCCTTATCCTGTTTGGTACAGGAAGCCCAGGCCTCTGCAACGAGTTTTTTTTCAGTTGTCGTTAAAGAAACTCCTTCACCGGTAGAACCGCAGATGAATGCACCCTTTACACCATTATCTATTAGCATTTGATAATAAGCCGGGATGATATCCAGGTTCAGAGAACCATCCGCATGCATCGGTGTAAACGGTGCGGCAATGAGTCCCTGCAAATGATTTTTGTTTTCAATATTCATGATGTTATGAATAAATTTTAAAGCAAGATAAGTACCGGGAACAAGACTATTCCCGGTTTATTGACTGCTTGCTAAATGAAAAATATTTATGATAAAAAATTATTTGGGTTTAGAAGTCAGGTAACCCGGTGTTTGATCAACCAACGGATCATTGGTCCAGATGGCTGGCTCAATAGGCCACAATATTTTATGAGCTTGTGTTGCTTTATCCAACACACCATAAGGATGATTTGGACTGATGAACACCAATGGTTCATTCCCGTATTTCATACGGCGCAGATCATACCAGCGTTTTCCTTCGTACACAAATTCTTTACTGCGCTCTTCAAATATGGCCAGTTCATTTTCATCTTGAGTACCATTCACAAAAGGTGTTGGATCTAATCCCGGACCACCAAATGCACGATCGCGGATTTGCTGAATATACATAGTTGGATCACCACCTTCCGCATTTACAATTTCAGCCAGCATTAATAACCTGTCAGCTTCACGATAAACTACCCAGTCGTCAGAAAAATATCTTTTGTTAGCATCGATTGTTCCCAGGAATTTCACCAGCGCCGTATTTCTTACTGTAACAACTGCAGGCGTAACACTTTTATCAACTTTATAATAATCATAAAAAGTTGCGTCTCTTCTTTTATCTGCTAAATCATAAGATTGAAATAATTCAAAAGTGTATCCATAGCGTTGAATGATCTGCCGGCTATTTGTTGCAGCGATCATCAAAGGATCAACCAGCGTAGAACCACTGCCAGATGAATCTTTGTAATGCAGGTTATCAAAATTGAAAGTGGAATACAAAAAGGTTGCGTAGTTGGTCATTTCTTCTTCACCAACCCGAAAGCGAATGGCCAAAATAATTTCGGGATTATTCTTTTTACCATAACTAAATACATCGGCAAAATTGGGTTGCAGTGCAGGTCCGGAAATAGCGTTTAATGCAGATTTGGCCTCACCCAGGTCCGCAGTGTTATTATATACTTTGGCTGACCATAGATAAACTTCTCCCTTTAACATCAATGCTGCCAAAGGATTCCATTGACTTTTATCGGCAGGGATTCCGGCTGTTCCAAAAAGACTAACCGCTTTATTAACATCAGCTTTTACCACTGCTAAAACTTCAGCCTCCGGTGCTCTTGCTTTGCGTAGTGCAACCGGGTCGGTATTACCATTTAAAACTTCAGGCTCTAACCGGATGGGCACACCGCCATAGGTACGCAGCAAATGAAAATAATAATATGCCCGCATAGCATATGCCTGTCCTAATAAATAATTCTTTTTTTCTTCCGCTATGAAATCAATGCCTTCTACTTTTTGTATAAAAAGGTTAAGCTGCAATATAGGTCCGTACATGCCGGCCCAGCTACCAACACCTGCTGATGTTTCTTCGATAGCCTGGTTAACAATTGTCAATTCATTGAGCGAAGTATTTTGACGATCCACATTACTGAAACCGCCACCCCTCATTTCTCCAAGACGGACGAACATGAACTGGTTATCGCGGAATTGTTTGTGCAAGCCAACCATAAAATTGGAAACCTGTGCTTCATTTTGCCAAAAATTTCCATCGCCATAATAATCTTCCGGGGCAAGGTCTAATGTCTTGCGGCAGGAAACAGCCGTTAATGCAATGGCTGTTACAAGTAGTATGATTTTAAAATTATTCATTTGATTATTTTTTATTTTTTTAAGCAGGTGGATTTCTCTTATGCCTTTAAAATAATTAGGTTAAAAAGTTACGTTAGCGCCAAAGATCAATTGAGTTGGGATCGTGTATGCACTGCTTTGTATGCCTGTACGTTCCGGTAAATTCAATAACTCGTTAGTAAGATATCCGAGGTTTTGCCCGGTAACAGTTAATGTTAGTCCGCTCATACCTGCCCGGGATATCAAATCTTTTGGCAATGAATAGCTTAATGAAATTTCACGGAATGAGAGGTAGCTTGAATTCACAAAGAACATATCACTGGGCCTGTCGAAATTTTTAGTATTCAACTGGTCGGCCCATATATATCTTGGATATTTTGCATTTGGATTTTCAGGCGTCCAGGTATCTTTTACAACATCTGTTACATTGAATTCACCCTGCGCACTGGCCAATGACCACATTTGCATAAAATCCTGTTGAATGTGACCCAATGCAAAATCGAAACGGGCAAACAAGCTGAATCCTTTCCATGATACAGAAGTATTAAAACCGCCTGTCCATCTTGGTAAAGAACGTCCTAAAGAAACCCGGTCGCGATAATCAATCGTATCATTGTTATCAATATCCTTCCACATTACATCACCCAATTGCGTGGCGATATAACGAAATCCGCTGCCATTTAAATTCATTTGTGTGATGAGTTTCTGGCTGGCAACACCTCTGCCGGCACCACCATTTTGATAAGCCGCTTTGGCTGCTTCATCAACTTTATTATAATCATCCAGGTCTTTTTGTGTGCGGATAATGCCTTCTGCTACAAAGCCAAAAATTTCACCCCACTCCTGTCCTTCCTGCAGGCCACCAACCCATACCAACCTTCCTGTTGCAGGATCATAAACCTGTTCACCTCCCTGCCTGTTTTTGTCATTGCCATTAAATGGAAGTTTTAAAATCGTGTTCTTATTCCATGCGGCATTGGCGTTGATCTGCCAGGTTAAATCTTTGCGCTGAATAACTTTATAACCCAGTTCCAATTCAACTCCCCTGTTGCGCATGCTTCCATTATTGGTCCTGATGCTTGAAACACCAGACGAAGTTGGCAGGCTAACAAAGGCCAGTTTATCATCCGTTATCCTGTTATAATATGCAACGGAAGCATTAACCTTGTTTCTGAAAAATCCCATATCAGCACCTACTTCGGTAGTATTTGTTTTTTCCCATAACAATGATGGATTGGCAATGCCTGTTTGTAAGAAACCAATATTTCCATTGTAAGGAACCTGGGATCCGTACGAACCCTGCACTTCATACAAACCAACAGCGTTACTGGTTCCGATACCGATGTTACCATTCTTACCCCAACTTGCCCTGAGTTTTAAATAAGACAACCAGTTTTGCGTGGCAGCCATAAAATCTTCTGTATGCACCATCCAGCCAACTGAGGCTGCTGGGAAAAATCCATACTGGTTATCTTCACTCAAGCGGGATACACCATCTCTTCTGATAGTGAATGATGCCAGGTATTTACCATCCCAATCGTATAACAACCGACCAAAGCCTGACATAATGCGATCGCGGTTATGATATGTATCTGTTGAACGTGTTTGTGTTGTGGCGTTATTCAAAGTGTATTGCAGATCTGCAAAATCATCTGTTGGCGCCTGGCTGCCTGCGGCATAAATTCCTTTGGCATAAGCATCGTAGTATTCGAAACCTGCCATGGCATCTATATTATTTTTTCCAAGAAAACTGGTGCTGTAATTAATAATGGCATTATAGGTTTGACGGATCGTTCTGTCAAAATATGCATCGGTAAATCTTGTCCTGTTCCATCCCCTATTCGGGTCAGTTCTGCTCAGTAAACCAGTGCGAAAATCTTTGTTGAATGATTCACCAAAACCTTCATCATACATCCAGATGGCACCCAGTTTTACATACAGGTCCCGCATGATATCCACTTTAAATGATTGTCCTAAAGTGAATTTATCCGTTTGGTTACTGCGTTTATATTTATCAATATTCACGATTGGATTACCATCGCTTGCATCGCGGCCTAAAATAAATTCGCCAGCGGCATTGGTGCCACGTAAAGTGGGTGGTGCAGAAAGCATTCTACCCCAATAATTGCCTTCACCATTTTGCAATGACTGATCTCTCCAATTTGCTTTATTAAACTGCAGGCTGCTTTCGGACTTTAACCAGTCTTTAATTTTATAATCGCCATTCAATGTAAAAGTTAATCGCTTGTAAAAAGTGGCTAATGACAAACCATCTTCATCATAATATCCCACATTAGCAAAATAATTACCGCGGTCATTACCACCACTCATGCCAATATTGTATTCCTGCACATTGGCTTTATCATGCAAGCCATAATCACCATAATTAAAATCTTTGTAGATAAGATCGGCATAAGTACCATTGGGATCATAGTTGCCGGCGGCATTCGTAAGCACCGCATCTTTCATGGTTTTCCAACCGGGTTGATTTAATAATTCCCGGTTGATATCATTTAAACGCATCACGCTCCA
>CAMPGG010000225.1 GCA_946885335.1 uncultured Chitinophagaceae bacterium | reverse complement strand
TGGAACAGTGGATTAAATAGTTTTGATGTTTATAAATGGAAACTTAATGATGTCAGGTTTTTCAATACGACCAGGCCTTACACCAATTTAGGATATATGGTTGGCACCCGGGTAGAGCAGGTCATTAATGTATTTCATACCCAGAATATCAAACCTCACTGGAACGCATCATTGGGATACCGGTTGATCAATTCGCCTGGCATTTTCAAAAACCAAAAAACCAATCACAATAATTACCTGCTTACTTCATTGTATGATGGACCATCAAAACGCTATCACAATTATTTCGTCTTACTTGCCAATAATTTGCAAGCAGGTGAAAATGGTGGCATAGTTGATAAAATATTTTTGGATAGTATTGATTTTGAAGATCGTTTTAGCATACCTACAAAACTGGGCGGGGATCCCCAGTTTGATCGTGATTTTTTTGGCACCCAGGTTACAACCGGTAATAACCAAAAAGAATTCACAGCATTGATGCGACAGCAATATGACCTGGGGAGAAAAGATTCTTTGGTTACTGATTCAACGGTGATACCTCTATTTTATCCACGCTTACGTTTTGAACATACCATTCAATATGACCGGCTCAATTATAGTTTCCAGGATAATGTGCCTGATTCCACTTATTACCAGGATCATTATAATATTACATTGAATCCCGTTGGCGATTCAGTATTTGTTGAAGATAAATGGCATAAAGTCTCGAATGATTTTTCTATTTATACTTTTCCTGATGCCAATAACCTGCAGCAATACCTGAAAGTTGGATTAAGCATGGAAAATTTCCAGGGTACATTGCGCAATGGTAAAAGCTCATTTTATAATTTGATCGGTCACGGAATTTACCGCAATAAAACCCGCAATGGAAAATGGGATATGGAAGCTTCGGGCAAACTGTATTTTACCGGGTTAAATGCAGGAGATTATCATGCTTATGGAAGTTTGCAACGCCAGTTAGGTACAAAACTTGGGTTTTTAAAATTGGGATTTGAAAATGCAAATAAGTCTCCATCTTTTTTGTTTGATAGTCGCAGCCACTTTTACTTGCTTGATGCACCGAAGGATTTTAATAAGGAAAATATCAGCCATGCATTTGGTGCCTATTTTCTTCCCAATCTTAAATTACAATTGCAGGGCCATTATTACCTCGTAAGCAATTATACATACCTCAATGGATTTTATGATCTGCAACAGGAATCCAGTCTTTTTAATTTTCTGCAGGTTTCATTACAAAAACAATTCACATTTGGAAAAAGCTGGAACTGGTATGCGGATATTTATTTGCAAAAGGAAACCGGCAATGCACCGATCAATCTTCCGGTATTCTTTACCCGCCAGCGATTTGCTTATGAAGGAAATCTTGGGTTTAAAAACCTGCGGATGTCAACCGGGATTGAAGTGAAATATCATACGCCCTATAAGGCTAATGGATATTCTCCTTTGCTATCCAATTTCTTTTACCAGGATACTACTACAATTACAAACAGGCCGGATATTGCTGCTTTTTTACATTTTCGCATCCGAAGCTTTAAGGCTTATATCAGGGCAGAGAACCTGAACTCCGTGAGTACCCAAAATGGTTTTGGTTTTACCCGCAATAACTTTGCGGCACCGGGTTATCCAAATCCTGGTTTGCTAATACGCGTAGGTATTTTCTGGACTTTTGTTAACTAAGATTTGTATTTTTTTTCGGCCGATCACTTTCATTCCTGTTAAATACAGTTTATCTTTGGCGAGTTGTATATATGCAGAAACTGGCCTTTACCATATTAACCGTCTTTTACCTTTCGTTTACCAGCGGGCTGATCATTAACAGCCACTATTGTATGGATAAACTCAGTTCATTGGAGTTATTTGGTAAAAAGTCAGAAACCTGTTCCAAATGTGGCATGAGCAATGATGAAACCAATGGTTGCTGTCATGATGATACCAAAGTTGTAAAACTACAGGATGATCATTTTGCCTCTTACTATTTTTACAAATTAAAAAGCATTACACCGGTAATTACCCAAACACCGGTTACAGCATTAAATACATTCCCGATAAATTATTCTTTTAATCATTTTGATTACTTACCCCCTGATAGTAAACAACCTGTTTACCTGGTCAACAAAGTCTTTCGCATCTGATACCAATAAATGCTTTTCAACGTTTAAATAAAGGCATAAGCCTGTTATAATAATACCTTTAATTTCAAAAAAACTTTTTTATGAAATCGATCAGATTATTTTCTGTCCTCACACTTTTTATAGGATTAACTCAATTTTCATTTGCACAATCGGTAAAAGAAACAATTCCTGTTTCTGGTAACTGTGGAATGTGTAAAAATAAAATTGAAAAAGCGGCAAAAACTGCCGGTGCTTCTTATGCTGCCTGGGATGCCGATACTAAAATGCTAACGGTAGAATATCAGCACACTTCATCTAATAATGCAAAAATTCAAAAAGCAGTTGCTGCTACAGGTTATGATACAAAAGATGTAAAAGCTTCCGATGAAGCTTACAACAGCCTTCACGGTTGCTGTAAATATGAGCGTACTGCACACAATAATGTTACTGTAGCTAAAGAGGCTTGCTGCGCAGAAAAAGATTGCTGTAAAGACGGTAAATGTGCAGATTGTAAAGATGGTAAATGCGCCGATTGCACCAAGGATGGAAAATGCACAGGTTGTAAAGAAGCTACCTGCACAA
Organism: uncultured Chitinophagaceae bacterium; assembly: GCA_946885335.1. Next base: position 3,043 of record CAMPGG010000225.1, on the reverse strand, counting down.
TGGAAGGTCATAGCGGAAAAGACTGTTGCAAAAAGTCGTAAAAATTTAAAAATACAAGATGAAGAAATTAGTAATATTTATTTCGATCGTTTTTTTTGCTATGCAGGGTGAAGCGCAGTTTTCAAAAGCATCCCTGCAGGCCAGCGGTTTAACCTGTGCCATGTGCAGCAATGCAATCAATAAGGCATTGGAAGTTTTACCATTTGTGGCTGAAGTAAAACCTGATATCAAGAATTCGATTTTTAATATCACATTTAAAAATAACGAGGCATTTAGTATTGATGCGTTGCAAACTGCTGTAGAAGATGCGGGGTTTTCTGTTGCGAAATTGCAGTTGACCGGTCTGTTCAATAATGTCAATGTCAAAAATGATCAGCATGTAAAGATCAGTGACCAGGTTTTTCATTTTGTTGATGTAAAAGAGCAGCAACTGTCAGGTGAAAAAACCATTACCATGATTGATAAAAATTTTGTTACTGGTAAAGATTTTAAAAAATACGCTAACAAAACGGACATGGAATGTTTACAGACAGGCATAGCCGGTAGTTGTTGCCAACAGGATGGTATAGCCGCTAACACAAGAATTTTTCATGTAACACTTTAAAATAATTGCTCCCGGTAATAAGCCCGGGAGCAATTTTATATTTATGATTCGCAAAAACATATTTATCCTGCTGGCTGTTGTTTTTCTGCCTTTGGTTATGCTTGCACAACCAAATTATGGTGAGAAACCTTACGAGATCACTTTACCCGGTTTAAATGGCGATACGCTCAGTCTGTCATCTCTTGAAGGAAAAGTTATACTCATTGATTTTTGGGCTTCCTGGTGCGGACCTTGTCGTTCTGCCAACAGGGATCTGGTAAAATTGTATAAGAAGCATAAAGAAAACGGGTTTGAAATTTTTGGTGTTTCATTGGATGAAGAAGAAAAACATTGGCGCAAAGCCGTTGTAAAAGATAAAATAACCTGGCTCCAGGTAATTGACCCGGGCGGGTGGCAGGCAAAGACTGCGGAGAAATGGCAACTGATGGCCATTCCTACAAACTATCTCATTGATCAAAAGGGCATTGTCGTAGGCATAGATCTGCTTCCAGGAGAATTAGACAAAGCCTTAACCCAGCTTTTGAAAAAATAAAATCATTCATGAAGAAGTTTTTGATGCTCCTGTTGATAGGAAATAGTTTCTATTCACAGGCGCAGGAGTTGTATATATTTTCAGAACCTGCATCCAATATGCCTGCCAATTCAATGACTGCAAAATTATCTGCGCAGCTAATGCCGGGTTCATCAGCATTGAAGCAACGGTATACGCCTGAATGGCAGGTTGGATTTCATACAAAGTTCATGGCGCATGTTGGAACTTCTTTTTCCAATATTTACCAGGATGGATTTAGCTGGGATGGTGCATATGTTTATGGACAATATCGTTTTTTATCGGTTGATGATGTACATAAACATTTCAGGATGGCAGTATTTGCCGAAGCCGCAGTGAATAAAGACTACAATGCGTTTGATGAAATAAACCTGAGAGGCGATAAAAGTGGAATAAAAGCAGGAATCATCGCTACACAGCTCTGGCATAAATTTGCGCTATCCGGCACCGTTAGTAATACACAGGTTTTGAACAGTTCCCGGTTTGATAAAGTTTATTACATACCTGAGAGACACTACCAGGCACTTAATTATTCCTTATCAGCGGGTTATTTATTATTACCAAAAGAATACACCAGTTACAAACAGTTAAATGTAAACTTGTATGCTGAACTGCTTGGGCAAAAATTATTGGATGGTAACAAATATTATGTAGACCTGGCGCCGGCTTTGCAATTTATTGTAAACAGCAATGCCAAAATAAACCTGGGTTACCGTTTTCAAATAGAGGGTAACATGCACCGGATGGGTGATAAAAGTTATTATTTGTCTTTTGAAAGAACTTTTTTTAATGCATTGAAAAAATAATCAGGCTGGTTCTACCAAAATATTCCGTGCTGCTTTTTCACTAAGCTGCACGGATTTTTTTTGAATGATAACAGATAATGATTGATCATATTCATGGATGTCGGTCAGCTTAATTTTTATACCTGGTTTGATATTTAGTTTTGCCAGGTAGTCAAGAAATGCATCATTGGTTTCTGCAAAACTGATCACTTTTACTGTTTTGCCCGCCGGGCAACTGGCCAGTGGGGTGGTTTGGTTAATTTTTATTTTGCCATTTTTATCTGGTATAGGATCACCATGCGGATCAAAATCAGGGTGCCCGAGAAAACCTTCCAGCCTGTCAATCATTTCATCAGATTCAATATGTTCAAGCTGCTCGGCCAGCACATGCACTTCATTCCATTTAAATTGTAATTTCTCCACTAAAAAAACTTCCCATAAACGGTGTTTACGAATAATGAGCAATGCTTTCTTTTTTCCTTTATCTGTTAATTGTATGGATTTGTCAGAGCCTAAAACAACCAGTTTTTTTTCTTTTAGTTTTCTCACCATCTCTAAAACAGTGGCCGGGTTTAGTTCCAGCGCTTTGGACAAAGCGGTATTATTAACCTTTTTCAGGTCTTTGCTACCCAGCTTATACAGCATTTTCAGGTAATTCTCTTCTGAGTAATGTTCAAAATGCGACATAAATCAAAGATAATCGGTTTACCTGAGCAATAAAATTTGGTATCCCAAATAAAATAACTTTGGAAGTTCAAATAAATACTATTTTTGTTGGGTTATGAAACATGTACGCAGATTATATTTTATTGGGTTAATATTTTTTATTCCTTTTTGCCTACAGGCGCAGGGGGTAATCAGGGGCATTGTTTTAAACGCAGATGAACCGGTTATGAATGCTACTGTTTCATTAAGCAAGCACCAGGTTTTGATTTCAGATTCAGCTGGCCGTTTTGAATTTAATTTACTTGCGCCGGGTAAGTATGATTTAAAGATCTCCATAGTGGGCTTTGAGAATTTCTACCAGTCAATCATATTAAAAGACGATGAGGAAAAAGATATAACCATCAATTTGCAAACAACGGTTTCATCACTGGATGCGGT
>CAMPGG010000224.1 GCA_946885335.1 uncultured Chitinophagaceae bacterium | reverse complement strand
ATTATTTATCAACCAATAAAAACTTTAAAGTTTATTTAAGTTCTATATACGGCAGTAATCTGCCTTATAATATTCCTAACAGTAGTCGTTACCGCAATGCATTGGTCATTGAACCCTATATCCGGATCGATATTGGTTTCAGTGCGTTATTGCTGGACTCCGATCGCAGTAACAGGAGAAGTCACAGTCCGTTCAGAAATTTTGAAAATATCTGGGCAAGCCTTGAAGTATTTAATCTCATCGACAGGCCAAATACAATTTCATATATGCTGATCAAGGATTTTGCAAACAATGTATTTACTGTACCTAATCGCTTAACGCCGAGGTTGGTCAATTTCAAAATTGTAGCAAGATGGTAAAAAGCTACATCCTCACTGGGGGCCAGTAAAAAAGTGGAAAAGTTTCATCAATAATTTAAGATTCAATTCAACCATTTAATATTCCTTCTTTGCCTGTGCTTTAAAACGATTATAGTTTAACCAAACTTTGCAGGCACGATTTTCTTTTCACAATTGTGAATAAGTAACTTTAGGAAGCCAGATTTTTAAAGATTAATTTGGAAATGGAAGCACAGAAAGCTTCAGCATAGAGAAACAATTTTGTGAAAATTAAACCCCAGTGAAATTGACTGAAACGATCATTAATCTCGAAACCGTAAACCCTATAGAGTTCTTCGGCGTAAATAACGGCAAACTGGATATTCTCAAGAAAAAATTCCCGTTACTTAAAATACTTTCCCGCGGTACGCAATTAAAATTAAGTGGTTCACCAGAACAAGTGGATAACGCAAAAGATAAAATCATTCTCATTGTGCAATACCTCGAAAGAAATGGACATATGAGTGAGAATTATTTCGAGCAGGTGCTTGGAGGAGACGATGCCGAAACGGTAGATCATTTTATTGAAAGCAATCCCAACGAAGTCCTGGTTTTTGGTCCCAATGGAAAATCAGTAAGAGCCAGAACAGCTAACCAGAAAAAACTGGTACAGATGGCCGAAAAGAATGACATTCTTTTTGCTATCGGGCCAGCTGGTACCGGTAAAACGTATACCGCCGTTGCACTCGCAGTGAGAGCATTAAAAAACAAGGCAGTTAAAAAGATCATTCTAACCCGGCCAGCTGTAGAAGCCGGGGAAAACCTGGGTTTTTTACCGGGAGATCTGAAAGAAAAGATCGATCCATACCTGCGTCCGCTGTATGATGCTTTGGATGACATGATCCCTGCAGATAAACTGGGTTATTATATGACCACCCGGACCATAGAAATTGCACCACTCGCATACATGCGTGGACGAACTTTGGATAATGCATTTATTATTTTGGATGAAGCGCAGAATGCTACTGATCTCCAGTTAAAAATGTTCTTAACAAGGATTGGTGCCAATGCAAAAGCAATTATAACAGGTGATGTTACCCAGGTTGACTTACCAAGAAATCAACGCAGCGGACTTGAAAAAGCAAGTCGCATATTAAGAAATATCGATGGTATAGCACATATAGAACTGGATGAAGAAGATGTGGTAAGACATAAGCTGGTTAAAGCCATCCTGAAAGCGTATACCATAGAACATGAAAAAGAAAACCCACCCGAATTACCCAGGAAATCCGGAGAATTTTTAAGAAAGGACAGGGGCTTATAAAACCACTGCCAAAGATTTATTACTTTGCAGGAATGAAAAATAAAACTTTGTTTTTGATTTCGTTCCTGCTTTTTATTTTCAGTAGTTGTGGAAGTAATGAAGAAGAACAACAAGCCATAACATCTGAAAACGATATTGATGCTGCCCGCAATTTTATTCAATCATCCTTGAACGGCGAATATAAAAAGGCCCGGAATTATATGTTGAAGGACAGCGCTAACATGCAATACTTTGATGCATATGAAAGAAACTTTACCAGGCTGACTGGGGAAGAAAGAAGAGACTACCGCGAATCCACCATCAACATCCATAATGTAAATCCTGTAAGTGATTCAGTTTCCGTGATCATTTATTCCAACTCTTATAAAAAAGATCACGATACATTGAAAGTTGTAAAGATCAATGATCAATGGCTGGTTGATTTTAAATACCTGTTTCAACACAGCGCCGATACCTTAGAAACAAATGTTTCTTTAAATCCTGATAGCCTGCCATGATATAACTTTTAAAAATGGATTTTCACAATGAAAGATGTATTGTTAGTTGGTTTGGGTGGAGGACTGGGAAGTATGGCCCGTTATTTATCACAACGATGGATTACCAGCATTTTTCCAGGCGCCTTTCCCTTAGGCACATTCGCAGTTAATTTTATTGGTTGTTTTTTAATAGGCATCTTTTGGGGTTTATCTTATAAAAATGTTCAACATTCCCCGGCCTGGAATTTATTTATTATGGCAGGTTTTTGTGGTGGCTTTACTACATTTTCCGCATTCACTTTAGAAAGCATCGGGTTATTAAGGCAGGAGAAATTATTTTTATTTTTCTTTTACCTGGCTGTCAGTGTGGTGGCCGGAATTTTAGCTACCTATGCAGGCATCAAATTGACCAGGTTTTAACTATTAAAAGATATTATTTATGAAGAATGTACAACATCCATGGCATGGCGTTTCCCCCGGAAACAAAGGACCGCAAATAGTAAATGCATTAATAGAAATTCCTAAAGGCTCAAGGGCCAAATATGAAATTGAAAAAACTTCAGGACTACTAAAATTAGACAGGGTTATTTATTCATCGTTCCACTACCCTGCCAATTACGGTTTTATTCCGCAGTCACTTGGGTATGATAATGACCCACTCGATATCCTGGTATTATGTTCACAATCCATTCAACCGCTTTGCATCGTTGAAGCAACAGTGATTGGCAATATGCAAATGATCGATAATGGTGAGCAGGATGATAAGATCATAGCTGTTGCCACCAATGATCCATCAGTAAATCACATCACGGATATTAATGAAATGCCTGCGCACTTTTTTAACGAGTTGAAACATTATTTTGAACAATACAAAGTGCTTGAAAATAAGAAAGTGGCCATAGATAATTTCCAGGATAAGGAAACGGCTTACCGCATCATCAATGATGCATTTCTTTTTTATAAACAAACCTTTCCGAAAAATGAAGGTGAATAATAACTACAAACCAATGACTTCAGAAATTATTGTTTTATTGATCCTGATCGGGTTAGGTGCCGGTATTTTAAGTGGTTTAATAGGCGTTGGCGGAGGGATTATTATTGTTCCGGGATTGATCTATGTATTAGGCTTTTCGCAGCAGCAGGCCCAGGGAACCTCCCTGGGTTTGTTATTATTACCGGTTGGCATTTTTGCGGTAATTAATTATTACAATAAAGGACATATTGATTTAAAAGTGGTGCTGATCATGAGTGTTGCATTTGCACTTGGCGGATTTATTGGCAGTAAATGGGCGCTGGCTGTTTCACAACAAACATTGAGAAAGATTTTTGGAATCATTTTATTTTATGTTGCCTTCAATATGCTGGGTTGGGATAAAGCCATTGTAAGATGGGTGAAAAGTTTCTTCTAAATTTCAATGAAAACTATTTTTTGCTTTTTCATTTTACTCAATAGCCTGTTATCGGTTTCAAGTCAGCCGACATTGGAAAAAGTTGCAGGAAAATATTTCCGGGTTAACCCGCTGGACAGGCCTTTCAATGTTTTTATGAACCAGGTGATCCAGGATACCGCGTTTTCTATTATCACATTGCAAAAAAGAACAGACACCAGTTTATTTTATTTAAGAGGGATATACAAAAATTTCAGTCCCTTTTCATTCAGAACGCAACTTGTTCAATTTATAATTACTGATTATTTATTGGTAGATGATTCAACCAACAAACCTGTCGACACTTTAATAAGTTTTCGCCTTACAGCCACAACTATACCTGACGCAGGCAAAGAACAATATGACCAGGTTCAAAATGAGTACAAATTATTCAACAGGAAATACAGGAAATTCTTTATGCTGAATGATGAAAAAACGCATTTAGCACCTGATAATAAAACTATTGTTGGACAGGTGAATGATTTTTATATTTTTAAACCTTATTACATTCCCTATTTTTCAGTAAACTGGGGTAATGTTTTGGGAAAAGAAAATTATGCATTCTCTCTTGAAATGAATTTAACTATTGAAGATGGCGAATTGATATTACCAATACCGCCGGATCGTTTTTAACTGGTGTGTCCTGATGCCCGTGCCAGTATGTGTTATTCCTTCTTCATCAATATTATCAATCCTTACATTACCGGAAGAATGAATGATCTCATGATCGTTCAATAAAATACCAACATGCATGATCCTTTTTTTATGATCTGTAAAAAAAGCAAGGTCCCCACATTGAACATCTTTCAATTCATTGATCTTTATTCCCTGTTCTGCCTGCAAGTATGCATCCCGCCAAAGATCGATACCCATCATTTTAAAAATTACCTGCACAAAACCGCTGCAATCCACACCTAATGGTGTTCTTCCACCCCATAAATAAGGAACGTTCAACCATTTTTGTGTCAACTGCATCAGTATTTCAGGTTGCGGTCTCACATCGTTGCGATGATGAAAATTTCCTTCAAATTTATATTCAATGGAACCGGTCCGGCCTTCACCATTTGCAAAATCAGGTAAAGTGGCACCTGCCGAAATCAGCATGTCATCGTTGTTGGTTTCTATAAAATTAACCAGGTCCGTCATCACCCATGGTGAAATTTGTTTAGCTTCTGATTCATCAATAACCTGCACTAAATTAGACCTTACATAGCCTTCATATTTATCGTGCAGGCTCCGGATTTTATACCATTGTTCTTTTTTTACTTTTAAAATTTCCACTGTTTCACCAAAGAGCAACTGGTTAGTCATTTCGGTTTTGTGAGAAGTTTTATTCCTGATTGCTGCGGCGGGCACTACACAGACTGCAAATTCCATGGATATTATTTTTTTAAACGAAGTTAAAAATGAAGGTGCAACTATTGTATGAAAAAACAAGGATTATGCATCTAATTGAATAACTAATTAGCTATTTTACAAACGTGAATCCAGATAAACACGAGGAAATTTCCGACCAGCAACTGCTGGAAAATTTTTACAGGGACCGGAACAATGAATGGCTTGGCATTCTGTTGCAACGGTATACCCTGTTATTATTGGGTGTTTGTATGAAGTATTTAAAGAATGAAGAAGATGCAAGAGATAGTGTACAACAGATTTTTTTAAAATCGATCACGGAATTACATAAATACAAAGTGGATTATTTTAAGTCATGGATCTATATGGTGGCTAAAAATCATTGCTTAATGAAACTGCGGGATAAACAAGGAAAGATCCCGGTTGAACTAACTGAAAACCACATTGCCACGCCTGCTGAAAACGCTGATCGCTATACTTTGCTAAACAATGAAAAGACTTTTGAGCTCATGAACATTTCATTGGATGAATTAAATGAAGAGCAGAAGCAGTGTGTAACTTTGTTTTACCTTGAGAAAAGAAGTTACCAGGAAATAAGCGAGGTAACCGGGTTCAATATGATGCAGGTTAAAAGTTATATTCAAAATGGTAAGCGAAACCTGAAAATCATACTTGAAAAAAAATTAAAAGAGCAGGACATTAATCGTTCTCAATAATAATGAAAGAGAATATTAAAAACATATTGACCAATCTTTCTACTGACATTGACCAGGAAATCCTGTTGCAATATCTGCAGGACAAACTGAGTGAAGAAAAAAAACATGAAGTGGAAAAGCAGTTGCT